>JANOUJ010000265.1:0-16096 GCA_031416815.1 Chitinophagaceae bacterium | reverse complement strand
AAGCAGGTTTTAAAACCAGTTTTGTAAACAACGATAATAATGCCAGGTACGATAGTTTGAAAACCGGGCAAAATGTTTTGGACAGCGGCCGCAGTAATCATTTTATTTATGATGAGAACATCAATGCTGCGTATGTGAACTACAGCAGGCCGTTGGGTAAAAAATGGAGTGCACAGCTGGGTTTAAGGGTGGAGAATACAAATTCGAACGGTGTTTCAAAAGGATACACTTACGATACGTCTCAAAATAAATTTGTGTACACAGAGGTAAGTTTTAAAAGATCTTATACTCAATTGTTTCCTACAGTTTACCTGCAGTACACTGCAAATGAGAAGAACCAATTTGTAATTAACTATGGCCGCAGGATCAATAGGCCTGATTACGAGGACATGAATCCTTTTGTCCATTTTCTTGACAGGTATACTTTTGAGCAGGGCAATCCAAACCTGAGTGCGCAGTTTGCTCATAACATCGAATTAAGCCATACCTATAAAGGATTCCTTACAACAACCGTTAATTATACTGCTACAGACAACATCATCCAGCAGGTGCTGGAACAAAATGACAAAACCAATGAGACCTATATAAAAAAGGCGAATATCGCCAGCGCTAAACAGTTTGGTTTAGCCGTTACTGCAAATAAACAGATCACTAAATGGTGGAGCGGTAATATCTATACCAATGTATTCAACAATCATTTTAAAGGCCTGGTAAATAATGAGCCTATATCACTTGGTATCACCAGCTTTATGGTTCAATTGCAGCAGCAATTTAAATTCAAAAAAGGTTGGGCAGCAGAGATCAGTGGTGTATACCGCAGCAAAATGCTTGAGGGTGTGATCTACATTCAGCCCATTAAGCAGGTGAATGCCGGTGTAAGCAAACAGGTACTAAAGAATAATGGCAGTATCCGCTTAAATGTTCGTGATATTTTTGCAGGAGCTGTGTTTAATGGCTACAGTAAATATGGAACAGTGGATGCAAAATTCAAGAATGTGAACGATAGCCGTGCAGTGAGCCTCACCTTCACTTACCGCTTTAATAAAGGAAAATTAAAAGCAGGAAGCAACAAAAAAAGCAGTGGTGCAAGTGATGAGCAGAACAGGGTTAAGAGCGGAGGATAATCGCCATGTTGACATAGCGAATGTCGAATATCGAATATTTGTTCAAATCTTAACGAACATTCGATATTCGACATTTTTAAGTTCGATATCAAATAACATTCGATTGCCATTTTTACATTCAACATTATTTGATATTTTTGGAAAAAAACTGCCATGCCTTCATTTGACCTTGTAAGCAAAGTTGATCTGCAAACACTCGATAATGCCATCAATACTGTATCAAAAGAAATTACCAACCGTTTCGACTTCAAAGGATCTCACGTAGTGATCGATCTGAATAAAAAAGATTTTAAAGTAAACCTGGAAGCCGACAGTGACATGAAGATCCAACAGATCATTGACGTGCTGATAAGCCGGAGTATGAAACAGGGCCTGGCTGCCGAAGTGTATGATCTGAGCAAAGAACCTTTCCCAAGCGGAAAAGTAACTAAAAAAGAAGTGCCCGTTAGAAATGGTATTAAGCAGGAAGATGCCAAAAAGATAGTAAAGATCATTAAAGACAGCGGCCTGAAAGTACAGGTTGCCATTATGGATGATATTATAAGGGTGACCGGTAAAAAAATTGACGATCTGCAGGAAGTTATCCAGGCTTCAAAGAGCTGGAATGTGGGTATTGCCCTGCAATACATAAATATGAAAAGCTAAGTTTAATGGGTAAATCGTTATTGACTACAACATTATCCATTTTTTTGACCGTTTTTAACCTAAAAGAGCTTACTTTTGCCCCTTTCTAATAAATAGCACGGCAAAACCCGTGCACAAAACTTTAAAATATGAAACAAGGACTTCACCCGGGCAATTACAGGTTAGTAGTTTTTAAGGACATGAGTAATGGCACTCAGTTTTTAAGCCGTTCAACAGCCGTATCCAAAGAGACAGTAACTTACGAAGATGGAAACGAGTACCCGGTAATTAAACTGGAGATTTCAAATACTTCTCATCCTTTTTATACCGGTAAAAACGTACTGGTAGATACTGCAGGTAGAATTGATAAATTCAACAAGCGTTACGCAAAAAAAAGCTAAAATAATTAATAGAGATCATTATCTTTATTTAAAGTTTGTTTTTCATGGCTATACTTTAAGTCCCTCCGGTTCTCCGGGGGGATTTTTGTTTTGCCACGGATTACACGGATTTTCGCGGATCAATACAAAAGAATTTTTTAAATAAAATCAGTGTAAATCTGTGTAATCCGTGGCCAGCATTTTTTAGTAGTTTTACGCTATGCAAAAGATCATCTTTACAGAGGAGTACTGTAAGCCGGAGAATCTTCATCCTTTTACATACATACGCCATATTCAGGATATCCGTATCGGCATTTTAACCATCAGGGAAAAATGGGAGAAATACCTGAAGATACCTTCTGCGGATAAATGGGAAGACCATTACCTGGATGATGCCCGATCAGTAAAGATCGAAAAGGGTATTGGTAAAGATGATTACCTCCTTGTCCATGCCAATGTATTACCCACCAAAGGGATCATCAACAAAGTAAAAAAACTTAAAAATGGAGAGTTTCTCACTTCGGTTAAAGAAGGGGGGATTGCGTTTAAATTTTCAAGTAAGGAAGTATTGGGTTTGCATAAGATCAGGATCAATAAATCTGTAGAAGTTAAAGATGTGATACAGGCACTTCAATACCCGTGGCAAATATTTCAGATGAACGATTGGGCCTTGCGAGAGGACTTTGCTTTGATCACAGCCGGCAGAAAAACCAAAGCCATTTCCAAAACCAATAAATTGATCAAACCGTCACAGATCTTTATTGAAGCCGGTGCAAAAGTGGAACACTGTATTTTAAATGCCAGCAACGGGCCCATCTACATTGGCCGTAATGCCACGGTGATGGAGGGAAGTTTCTTGAGAGGCCCGGTTGCGATTTGCGAGGGAGCCGTCGTTAAAATGGGAACCAAAATTTATGGTGCTACCACAGTTGGGCCATATAGTACAGTTGCGGGGGAGATAAAGAATTCGGTTTTATTTGGATTCAGTAATAAGGCCCACGACGGTTATTTGGGAGATAGTGTATTAGGCGAATGGTGCAACCTGGGCGCCGGCACCAGCAACAGTAATGTAAAGAATAATGCAGGGGAGGTAAAATACTGGATAGATGCAGATAAAAAAGAAATGAGTGCCGGCAATAAAGGAGGTTTGTTAATGGGCGATTATTCAAAAGCTGCCATCAATACTTCTTTTAATACAGGCACCATGGTTGGTGTTTGCTGTAACGTCGTATCTGCCGGCCTTACTCCTAAATTTATTCCTGGTTTTTCCTGGAGTGCCGATGGGATCACGAGATATAAACTGGGCAAAGCTTTGATAGATATTGACAATTGGAAAAAGCTGAAAGGTTTAAGTATCTCCGACCGTGAAAAGCAAATTTTGACAGATATTTATAAATTCTTTTAAAAAGGAAATCAAATGCGTAAACAAATTGCAGCAGCAAACTGGAAAATGAATTTAACCTTACAACAGGCAGAGGCCTTAATGGATGAATTGATCGGCACACCACATGAACTGAAAGAAAACCAGGAAGCTGTGTTTGGAGTGCCATATCCTTATCTCATCAGCATAAAAAATAAACTGGCTGGAAAGAACAATGCTTTAGTTGCTGCACAAAACTGTTATGATAAAAAAAGCGGGGCATACACCGGTGAGGTAAGTGCAGAAATGCTGAAAAGTATTGATGTTGATTATGTGATATTGGGCCATAGTGAGCGCCGTGAATATTTTAATGAAAGCCATGCCATGCTGGCCGCAAAAATCGACGTGTGCTTTGCAAATGGATTGAAATCCATTTTTTGTTGCGGCGAACCATTGGTGATAAGAGAGGCTGGTACACAAAATAGTTTTGTTGAAACCCAGTTAAAAGAAAGCTTGTTCCATCTCACTGCTGAGCAATTAACCGGTTTTGTAATCGCTTACGAACCTATTTGGGCCATTGGTACCGGTAAAACGGCCAGTAACGAACAGGCACAGGAAATGCATGCACACATACGCAGTGTAATGGCCAATCAATATGGTTCAACAGTTGCCGACAGCATTTCTATTTTGTATGGAGGAAGCGTTAAAGCCAATAATGCAAAAGATATTTTTGGACAGACTGATGTAGATGGAGGATTGGTAGGCGGTGCCAGCCTGGTGGCTGCAGATTTTGCAGCCATCATCAACAGTTTAAAATAATGATGGCCTGACGTCCTCGTCTGACCATTAAGCTGAAATGTTATTGTGCAGTAGCTTTAACATTAGACGTAAAAGCAAAACTAACGTCTGCTTCAACAAAACTATTTAACTTCTCAATTTCTAAAATGGTTTTGCTGCCTGCAGCACTACGGTGGTACATGGGTAAAAATTTAGCCCCAATAACAACTTCTTTAAGCGTATATGAACTGCGGTCCACCACCGTATTACTGAACATGTCGTCGAATGCTTTAATGAATACTATGAGCTCACCATTGATATTGGCATAATCTTCAACAGAAAAATTATAAAACGGGCTGTTTTCTGTGATGGGATGAACAATCGTCCAGTTAAGGGTTAATGCATTCGCTACGCTAAATTCCAGTTCCAGGGGAAAAAATTTATTTACCATTTTTCCATTTTCTTCAATCGTCATTCCTAAAGTAACCTTTGCTTCTGCATCGGTAAGCGTGGTGTTTTTATAAGGAGTAACCCTTAACATCAGCGCAGTAATATCTTTATATGGTGCAATGATCGCATTGTCCGAAAATTTAAGATAAGCTCGTGGTTTGCTGAACCTGCCATAAAACAAACCGGTAGCAATGGCAAAGCTCAATAAGCCTACCAATGCTTCGCCGGCGGCAACAGCGCTGGTTAAAACTCCATTCGGACTTATATGTCCGTATCCAACAGTAGTAAAAGTTTGTGTCTGAAAAAATAGGCAGCGCCAAATTTACCAAGGGCTGATAGAGATGTGATACCATTCAGATTTTCAATACCTATCAACATATAGATACAGGCAAAAATAAAATTGATGATGATGTAAAACGAAAGAATAATGGTTAAGAATTTCCAGCCCGGTAAACTCAGCATAGTATGGTACCAACTGATGCGGTTTAAAAATGATACGCCCCTGATCTCAATATTGGGCTTACCGGTTTTATTTACGAAGCGTCCGCCATAATCGGATGCATTGGTGCCGAACCCGGTATTGATCTCTGTTTTAGCTTTTGAGTTTATTTTTCGTAAAAGCGACATATGCTTAGAGGCAATTGTTTTTTATTTTTTTACTGCAGTATTCCTTTAAATTTGAGTAAGTCAAATATATGATTTTGACCTCAGATTCATCAAGGAACTCTTTCAGCAATATGCATACAGGAAAGATATTATTGCAGAGCATATTATGGCGTGGACTGTATTATGTTTCAGCCTTTATCATCAATATTTTAATTGCCAGGCATTTTCAGGCTTCCGTTAGCGGAACTGTTTATTATATCAGCAGTCTTTATGCATTGGTATTGCTACTCTTTAGCCTAAGCCTGGAATCGGGGATGACGTATTTTGCTTCCAAACAGCAAATACCGGTCTCAAAGCTCTTCAATTTTTCAATGATCTGGTCAGTGATTACAGGGGTTGTAACATTTTTTATTACCTGGCATTTGTTTGGCGAAGCATATGAAGCAATACCGGGTGACCTCATTATTTTTTCTGCCGTTGCTTTTATAACCGGAAACCTTTTAATTACCTATTGCTCGGCATTTTTTTATTCGCAAAATGAGTTTGTGATACCCAACATTATCATAATTTCTGGCACAATCATCCTCATTGCTTTGATCCCTTACAATGGAAGGTCTGTTGTTCCCGTTATTACAAACGAAAATTATTTTTATATTTATTTCGCTTCATTTTTTGCCCAGGGAATTGTGATGGCCGTTGCTGTAAAAATAAAATACATAAAGGCAGCTATTTTTCAATTTTTATCTGCGGCTGAATTCAGATCATTATTCCGTTACTGTGCATTGGCATTTTTAGGAAATATCATTTTTTTTCTACTATACCGCATTGATTATTTTTTTGTAGAGAAATATTGCACTGCTGATGAATTGGGCAGTTATATTCAGGTTTCAAAGATCGTTCACCTGTTTTTTATTCTGCCAACGATATTGGCCAGCGCTTTGTTTCCCATTACGGCAAGTGGCCGGCAAAAGGACATCAATAAATTATTAACCCTTTTATCAAGATCAATATTTTTGCTGTATAGCCTGGTATGCATGCTTCTGGCTTTGGCAGGCAAATGGCTTTTCCCTTTTGTGTTTGGAGAAAGCTTTACTGCTATGTATCAACCTTTCCTGTGGCTGATACCAGGCATACTTTCACTTTCAGGAATATTTACACTTACCGCCTATTTTGCAGGCAGGAACAGGATCAAAGTAAATATCATTGGATCGGTATATGCCTTAGTTGTTATTGTGGCCGGGGATATTTTTTTTATTCCAAAATACGGAATTGAAGCGGCTGCGATTGTAAGCAGTTCGGGATACATCGTTTACCAGATTTATATCATTGCTATTTTCAGCAAAGAATATAAAACTGCTGCTACGGATTTTTTTATCTTTAGATCATCGGACTGGAAACATATAAAACAAACAATAATAAAGTCATTAAAAAAATAGATGAAGTTAAGCAGTAATGATATGTATACAACGGGGGAGTATTATCAGAAAAATCCCGATTGGGATATTGCTGATGCGCCTTGGAAAACCGATGCGATCCTCCTCCTCCTGCAAAAGAATAACGTTAAACCTAAACAGGTAATTGAAGTTGGCTGTGGCGCTGGCGAAAACCTGGTTGAACTATTAAAAAAAGACAACAGTGTTGAAAAATTAACAGGTTACGATATTTCGCCTCATGCAATTGAGCTGGCTGCTGAAAAGGCATCTGATAAGATCAGTTTTTTTAATGAAGACATCACAATAAATGAAAATGTACATGCAGACCTGATGCTGGTAATAGATGTAGTGGAGCATGTAGATGATTATTACGGCTTCCTGCGAAAATTAAAAAATAAAAGCGAGTGGTTCGTTTTTCATATTCCGCTGGATCTCTCTTGCAGAACGGCGATGAAGCCGCATGTTTTGCTGCAACAGCGGCAATCGGTAGGCCATATTCATTATTATACAAAAGAAATGGTGGAGTGGGCTTTAATGGATACCGGTTATGAAATTATTGACTGGGTTTATACCAAACCTGTTGTTGATATTGAACCCGCTGATTCTTTTAAGCGATTTGTAAAAAAAATATTGCGCAATATTTCATTTGCTGTCAATAAAGATTGGAGTGCAAAAAAATGGGGCGGCTACTCGATGATGATATTGGCTAAATAATTCCTAAACCTACAGCAGTTAATGCAAGCAACTTTACTTCCTTTATTAAGATGCCCGGTCACAAGAACTGCATTGACACTTAAAATTATTAAGCAAAAAGAGCAGGTTTACAATACCGAAACGGTTGCTGCTGTTGAAGAAGGAATTCTTTATGCTGCAGAAGATTGGTTTTACCCTATTGTGAAAGGTGTTCCGAGGCTTAATGTGGAAGCTTTCCTTGATCACAGTGATTTTTTAGAGGCTGTTGAAACTGATTATGCAGCACGTAGTGAAAACCTCTTTAGAAAATATGGTGCATTGATCAAATATGCGGTTAAAAAAAATAAACGTACAAAAGAAAGCTTTGCTAAAGAGTGGTCCGTTTACAATTACGATCAGGACAATACCTGGGATGCGGATAATGAAGAAATGGTAAACAGGGTTTTAAAGGAAACAAATGAAACCAGGCTGGGCCTTAAAGATAAGATCATCTTTGATGCAGGTTGTGGTAATGGCAAACTGGAATCTTTAATTGCCGCAGATTGTGCTTCAATAATTGCGATGGATTTTGCCAATTGTATTGAAGATGCTTATGCAAGAAATAAGTTTTTAAATGTTTATTTTATACAAGGCGATGTGCAGTTCCCACCGGTGCCTTTTAAATTCTTTGATATCGTGCATTGCAGTGGAGTGCTAATTCATACCAACAACGCCGAACTGTCTTTCTCCTGTATTGAACCTACGGTAAAAGATGGTGGAAAGTTAAGTGTATGGTTATACCATCCTGTTAAAGATATTGTACACCGGTTATTTAATTCAACACGAAAAATGACTTCCAAATTGCCGTTAACTTTTCAATACTATTTATACCTGGTAACCATCTTTCCATTGAGTTGGTGTGTTAAAAAGCTGAAAGGCAACAAACAAAATTCCCGGGAGATGATGGTGAGCATATTGGACTGGTTTACACCGGAGTTCAGATCGGAGCATGATCATACCGAGGCTGCAGCGTGGTTTTATAAGCGAGGGTATAATAAGGTTACGGTAACAACAGTTGATAAGTTTGGTTTTAATACTACGGGCGAAAAATAAAAATAAATTCAAGCAATGAAAGTATTGTGGTTGGCAAGTATTTATCCCTCAAAACTGTTTCCTTACGATGGGGATTTTATACAGCGGCATGCCCGGGCCACGGCTTTATTTTGCGAAATTGAAGTGTTGCATATTGTAAAAGATGACAAAGGAAGGCTGACAGATGATATCAAAGAAATTGTAACTACGGATAGCGGGCTAACAGAAAGAATAATTTATTACAAGCCTGTAAAAACATCCGTTAAAATTTTTGACCGGCTTTTATCCAGCTTAAAATATAAGAGCATATCAAGAGCGGCAGTAAAAAAATATATTACCGGTAATGGCAAGCCCCATTTTTTGCATCTTCATGTAGCTATGAAAGCGGGCCTGACAGCATTATGGGCCAAAAGAAAATACAATATTCCTTACCTGCTTACCGAGCATTGGGGAGGTTACCTGGACGAGGCGGTACCCAATATCAAAAATTATAATTTTGTTTACCAACATTACTGGAAAAAAATTATTACCGGTGCCAGCACAACCACTTTTGTCTCGGCTTATTTGCAGAATTTCATGATAAAGAAATACAAGATCGGTAACACACTGGTTATACCCAATGTGGTAAATACCGTTATTTTTTACCCTGCAGAAAAGCAAGCAACTCATAAGATCCGGTTCATCCATATTTCTACCATGGTTTACCAGAAAAACCCTGAAGCAATATTGGAGGCACTTGCGTTGCTGAAAGATGAGGTTGACTTTGAAATGCTACTGTTTGGTCCGGTAACAGCGGTGCAGGAAGATTTAATTACAAAACTCGGTTTGCAACATAAGGTATTCCTAAAGGGTGAAGTTCCCCAGGAAGAATTAGCAAAGTCAATGCAGCAATGCGATGCATTGATCTTGTACTCACGTTTTGAAACCTTTGGCTGCGTTTTAATTGAGGCAAACGCCTGTGGCATTCCCGTTATTGTAAGTGAACTGGAAGTGTTTCATGAAATAGTAGTAGAGGACGTCAATGGTATTTTTGTCAGAGGAGAAAATCCCGGGGCTTTGGCGGAGAAATTAAGAGCATTTGTAAAAAACAGAGGCAAATTTAATAAGGACTTAATTGCCCGCAATGCTGCTGAAAAATATAATTATAAAAAAGTTGGGCAACAGTTTTTTGAGCTGTATAAACATATCGAGGCCAATTTATAATCGTTCGGTTTTGTTTTTTGGTAACATCCATAACAATCCAAAAACAGGGCCGATAGCCAAAAAAAGGAACATGTATCTCTGGTTGAAATGCACCGACAAATAATTGAGCAATTCAATACTGGCAATTGTGATGGAAAAACCGATACACGTAACCATCGTTATTGCCGTTCCTTTAATCGATGCAACAGCATTTTGGGCAACCATAGATGAGAACAGAGGTGAATCTGCAATTACAACCAATCCCCAAAAAATTAAGAACAAAAGGAACGGAATGACTGGCAAATAAAAAGATAAGGGAGAGATGAGGCAGCAGCAGCCGGATAAAAGAAGGGAAATAAAAGCAGTTCTTTTTGCTCCGAATATTTGTGATAAATATCCACTCGCCACACAGGCAAACCCACCAGCGGCAATAATGCAAAATGACAGATAGGAAACATTCAGATCTGCATTCGGGTGGATATTATTATAAACCATCAAAAGCACAGGCACAAAGGCCCAGAAGGCATATAGCTCCCACATATGTCCAAAATATCCAAATGCTGCAGAGCTAAATGCTTTGTTTTTAAAGCTGCTGAATACATCCCTGTATTGTATCGATTGAATTTTACTTTGATAAGATCCACGTGGTACAAATAACAGCATTAAAATACCACCTGTGGCTGACAAAGCCGATGTAAAATACAGAACCGTTTTCCATGGCAGCACTGTTGTAAAACTTTTTACCAGGTGTGGAAATGCAGTGCCCAATACGAGGGCGCCTACTAAAAATCCCAAAGCTTTGCCCAATCCTTTTTCAAAATGATCAGCAGCAATTTTCATCCCAACGGGATAAATACCTGCCAGGAAAAAACCCGTTAAAAAACGCATCAGTAAAACATTGGTAATTCCCGAATTAATAAATGCAATGCTTAGGTTCGCAATGGCTGCAAGCAAAGCGCTGCAAAAAAAAATTTTTGAATTTGGAAAGCGGTCGGCAATAAGGAGAGCTGCATACATCAATGTGCCTGTTATAAAACCAAACTGTACTGCAGATGTCATATTGCCCCACGCCAGCGGCGAAATGTCTAAATGTTTTGCCAGATCTGGTAAAATTGCGTTGCCTGCGAACCAAAGTGATGTACAAAAAAATTGCGCTATCACGATAACCGGTAAAATATGGCTGCTGGTTTTGGTCATTATTATTTTATAAGGCAGTTGGGGATAATAAAAATAGTGATTATCGATAAGGGCGGGTTGATTATTTAAAGTGAACGGGATATCTTACTTTCGCAACATCTACATAACAAAAACGATAACAACATGAGTGACCTTAAATTAACACAGGGCGAAATACACACAAACAAAGGTGTAATGAAATTTGAATTGTATGATGATGATGCACCCATCGCTGCGGCAAACTTTAAAAAATTGATCAGCGAAGGTTTTTACAACGGACTTAGTTTTCACCGGGTAATACCAAACTTTATGATACAGGGCGGATGCCCGAATGGGACCGGTGCAGGTGGTCCGGGTTATACCATCAACTGCGAGTTGAAAGGCAGTAAACAGTATCACGACCGTGGTGTAATGTCGATGGCGCACCGGGGATTAAATACAGGAGGTTCACAATTTTTTATTTGCCATGCCCGTACCAATACGCAACATTTAGATGGTGTACATACCTGTTTTGGAAAAATTATTGAAGGGTTGGATATTATTGATGAAATCAGGGGAGGAGATGTGATGGAAAAAGTTGTAATTAGTTAACGATATTTTTTCCAGTAAAGAAAAGCCTTACCATGTAAACCTGCATTTACAACGTAAGGCTTTTGTATTTTAAAAAATTTACCAGGCAATGCTGACTACTAATGCCATTAAAGCATAATAGCCCGCAATAATGCCAATTGCGGTGAATACATCTTTGATACTTGATGAATAGAACTTGTTCATACACTGGAATTTTAGATTAAAAATTTAGTTACCTAATTTTTGTTTCCAGGGGGCCGGTTACTGAAACCGTGTGTTTCTTTGGAGATCTGAAAGCGTATTAAATGCTTGTGTAAAATTAAAAATAAAGTTTAAAATCCCAAACAAATTGGCAAGAAAATTTGCCGGAACAATTTTCTAACACCCTGTGCATAAGTGCGAATGGCCAGTTTATATTTAGGTAATTTTGAGCAAACTATAAACTGATGTTTACAAAATATCCAAAAAGGTTGACTATATGTACAGTAATTTTATGCTGCAGCGGGTTTGTACTTCAGGCCCAAAACAGTATTGTTCAGAAATACGAAGCAAGTAATGTTTATGCCGGTATTGAGGTTGGTTCAAAAGGTGTAAAGATGAGTACGGTTGAACTGGATAAGAAAGCTGGTGAAGATGGGGAATTTAAAATACTGAAAGATACATCTATCAATACGGATTTTATTTCTTTTACACAACCAACCTACCAGGCAACATTGGCCGCTTTAAATAAGCTGTACGAAATAGCCGTAAAACAAAATAAAATACCCGTTGCAAATGTTTTTACTGCCATCAGCAGTGGTGTAAATATACAGGCGCAAAAAGAAGATAAGAAGACCTGGATCGATCAATTGATCAATGCGTTCAGGTTGAATAATAATGAGCCCGAAAGAAAAGTTGCAGTTATTGATGTTGTAGAAGAAGCCCGGCTGTCGCACCTGGGCATTGTGCCCGAGCCAAGGCGTTACAATACTTTTTTAATTGATATCGGAAGCGGCAATACCAAGGGCGGATATTTTCCTTATGGCAATACCAAACACTTTAGATTATTTCAACTTACCTGGGGAACAAAAAGCACTTTTAATGCCGCGGAAAAAATGTTTGGTGATGATAAGGGCTTGGAAAATTACAACAGCCAGCTAAGCCGTGTTTTAGCAGGGGCCGAGATGAATGAAATTGTCTATGCCGTAAATGCCAGCGGAGCCTTTCCGAAAAGCGATAATATAGCTTTTAGCGGAGGAATTGCCTGGGCGGTAGCCACATTGATAGCTCCGGAATTAAACGACAATACGGTTGTGGGAGTAACTTATGACGAAGTGCAGGACTTCATTGAAAAACTTGCTAAGAATGCTTCTTTATATTCTGATTATTATATTGTAAAAACATTACCCGCAAATACAATTGATGCTGATAAAGTTGGCAGAGATGTAAAACAGGTGAACAAGGTTTTTGATCAGCGGGCGCTACTGGCCGGCACCGGTTTGTTATTAAAAATAATGCGACAATTTGATGGGGTAGTTGAAAGAAAGAAATTCTACCTGGTTAAGAACGGGGCAGTAGGCTGGATATCGGCTTATGTTAACCAGCATTCCGGAAAATAGAGCATAAAAAAATCATCATTTTTACCCATGAGAGATACTAAATCTTTGTTACTGCTCCTGGTTTCATTTTTATTGGTTTTGGTATCCTTTGTTTTGATCTGGACATGGGGTTACAGTTATTATACAAAAAAAAGCGGAGTGGTAAACACCCATACAACACCGCCTGCTGCAGATTCTATTTCAATAGCCAATAAAGGAAGGGATTCTTTACAGAAAGTATATGATGCAACTTTGCAGGAGCTGGATACACAGCTCAATTCTACCCTTAGCCATTCGGATTCACTCCAAAATGAACTGGAAGTTAAACTGGCGGAATTTTACAGGTTAAGAACCGAGATCACGGCTATTTTAAAAACCAGGGCAGTGAACAACAATTTTGTGGTTGCCAAACAAAAAATTGGCGAACTGCAAATTAAGGTGGACGGTCTGAAAGAAAAGAATCAGGCGGTGGATAGTGAGAACAAAAAGCTAAACTACGTACTGAATGAGATCGGTAAAACTGAAAAGAATGCCGAAAAAAATGGCAATGCTGGTATTGCAGTGAAAGCTGACCCTACTGAAAAGCCTCCCTACGCTTTTTCTGCATTTACAGCCTCAAATATGAGATTGTCTGCCGTAAACAATATGGATGAAACTGAAACCGCCTTTGCAGAAAAGACCGATAAGCTAACCGGCACATTTACAGTGATGAATTTTAACAGCCAGCTTACCAATGCCGAAATGATGGTAGTGGTTACTAAACCTGATGGAAAGGTTTTAAAAAATTCAGGTTGGGATTCAGGTACATTTTACACACCCGAAGGCAAAAAAATATATTCTTACAAGTTCAGCTTTTTGTATAAAAGGGGAGAAGCCAGGCAGTTGGCTTTTTCTTTGCATGGAGGTACTTTAACTAAAGGTAACTATACAATGGAAGTATATCATAACGGGCTGCTGATCGGTAAAGTTGTAAAATCACTTTCGTGACAATCTTCTACTACCACCTCCTGTAGCATTCAGATACCGTCTTTTTAGTAGAATAAATTCTACACAAAAATAAATCATAGGGCTACAAAGTTCGTGCAATTGATTGTGCCCCTTTGCCATGTTAATAAAGAACAGCCCGTTTAAATATCCCAATTCCCTGTGATCATTTCCGTTCAAGCATTGAGATCATCTATGACAAGCCTTCAGTACTGAAGGATTTTTTGTTTCCAGCATTGCCCGGCAACCGAAGCTGTACAAAATCTACCTATTTTAGCCGTATGAAAGCAGCCACCATTCACGAGTTGAAACTTGAGTTGAGTAATATGCCTGCGGAACAATTAGCAGAGTTATGTATCCGTTTGGCAAAATTTAAAAAAGAAAATAAAGAATTGCTCACCTATTTGTTGTTTGAATCTTTTGATGAGCATGCCTATATTGAGAATATAAAAACAGGGATGCTGCAGCAATTTGAGGAGATCAATACTTCCAGTATTTATTTTGTAAAAAAGAGTTTGAGAAAAATTCTCCGCACCCTCAATAAATACATCCGGTATACCGGGTCTGCCGAAACAGAAGTTAAGGTCTTATTATTTTTCTGTACCACCCTTAAAAATTCTGGCATCCCTATTAAGAAAAATGCAGTGATCAAAAACATGTTTGACAACCAGCTTAAAAAAACATCAAAAGTTATTGCTACAATGCATGAAGATCTGCAATACGAATATGTAAAAGAACTGGAGCAACTACAGCAGGTATGATCTTAAAAAAAAGCCGTACATTAACATAAAAAAATATGCCACAGTCCAAAAAAAGAAAACCGCATCATGATTTTCACCCGTCAGCCTCCGGAACCAAATCGCAAAAACCGAGGAGTGCTGTGCTCGTTGCAGGCATCTTCTTTTGCTTATTGGGTATAGGCATCGCTTATTTTGCCGCAGGAGCAAACCTTTCTTGGTTATTGGGCGGGGCTGTTACCGGCGCTGTTGCCGGGTACTTTTTCGGTCTGCAGATAGATAGATCATTCTCAAAAAAATGACCTGTTACATTAAAATTAATTTCCCTTTCAAGTGCACTTACTAACAATTACTGCAGTAAAATGTGCATTACAAAATTGCCGCTTGCATTTTGCGCAACTTATGATTAATTTGGTTGTGTTCTTATTCTTTTAACCTAAAACTAAACTTATGGACATTAAAAAATTGCTCACAGGCGGAATCGTAGGCGGTATTCTTTATTTTTTCCTTGGGTGGCTCATCTACGGAACGCTTCTCGCAGGTTTCATGCAAACACATCCTGGCACTGTAACTGGTGTTGAACGTGCTCCGGACGACATGCAATATCTTTACCTCGCTATCGGCAACCTCGCCATGGGATTTTTGCTGGCTTACATTTTTGTAAAAGGAAACGTAAATTCTATGGGCGGCGGGTTTATTACCGGTGGTGTAGTGGGAGCACTGGTTTCTATTGGTGTAGATTGTGTAATGTATGGTACTACTAATATTATAAGTAAAACAGCCATGGCGGCTGATGTTGCAGCAATGACCATCATGACGGCCGTTGTGGGCGGCGTGGTAGGCATGGTATTGGGCATGGGCAAGAAAGCTTCTTGATATAATTATATTCCCCATCGCAGGTAAATTGTTCTGTATATGTTCCAACAGGATGACTTGTGATGGGGATTTTATGACCAATATCCTCATTTATGCCTGCGCATAAAATTTATTAGTTACTCTTAATAAGTAAGCCTACATTTGCATTGTACATTAACGCTGTGAGCACACAGTACAGATAGATTCAATTATTAGTAGTTTTCCTACCCGTAACAGTTTTCTCGTCTTTTAAGTTTGCTTTCTCCTTTACTGCACAGGTATTTTATTTATTTTATTTTAATTTTAAGTTTTATGAACATTTATGTTTCAAATTTGAGCTTTAACACCAGCGACGCTGAGTTAAGCGAACTTTTTTCAGCTTTTGGCGAAGTTTCTTCTGCTAAAGTTATTACTGACAGAGAAACCGGAAGATCACGTGGTTTTGGTTTTGTTGAAATGCCTTCTGAAGATGAAGGAAAAGATGCAATGCTTGGCCT
>JANOUJ010000264.1:0-9590 GCA_031416815.1 Chitinophagaceae bacterium | reverse complement strand
GCAATTGGGTCTATAGGTTTCGATGGGTCCTTAAATCATGCTATTATGATCCGTACTTTTTTAACAAGAAATAACACACTGATTTACCAGGCTGGCGCCGGGGTGGTTGCAGCAAGCAACCCGGAAAGTGAATTGCAGGAGGTAAATAATAAATTAAATGCGTTAAAACAAGCTATTGAATTGGCACAAAATATAGGATGATGAAAATATTGGTTTTTGATAATTACGATTCCTTCACCTACAATCTCGTTCACCTGGTAGAAAAAATTACAGGAGAAAAAGTTGATGTGTACAGGAATGACCAGATCGCTTTGGCAGATGTAGCAGCTTATGATAAAATTATTTTGTCACCCGGTCCTGGTATTCCGGAAGAAGCAGGCTTATTGTTGCCGCTGATAAAGGAATACGCTGCTACAAAACCCATACTGGGCGTTTGTTTGGGCCACCAGGCGATTGCCGAGGCGTTTGGTGGGAAGCTAATAAATTTAAGCACTGTTTTTCATGGAGTGGCGACACCGATACAAATCAAAAATCAAAAATCAAAAATATTGCTAGGCTTGCCGGAGACAATAGAAGTAGGGCGCTATCATAGCTGGATCGTTAGTGATGAAAATTTTCCTGCTGAACTGGAAGTAACTGCAAGAGATGAAAGCGGTTATATTATGGGCTTGCAGCATAAGGCATTTGATGTACAGGGCGTGCAGTTCCACCCCGAGAGTGTGTTGACACCGGATGGTGAAAAGATGATGAGGAATTGGTTAAATACAACCCTCTCCACCCCCTAAAGGGGGAACCAGTGCGGAGAAATTAACGAAGATGATGTTTTCTGTTTTGAAATGTAAAGAGCAAAATAATTATAATTAAGTAACAATTTAAGTTCTCCGCCGCGGCGGAGACAGGGGCACAGAGCATGAAAAAGATACTAAACTATTTATTCGAACATAAAAGCCTTTCAAGAGATCAGGCCAGGGAAGTATTGCATACTATTTCAAACAATGTGTACAGTGATGCAGAAATTGCTGCATTTATTACCGTGTATTTAATGCGCAGCATAACCATTGAAGAACTGCAGGGTTTCCGGGATGCATTGATGGAGCTCTGCATACCGGTTGATCTGAAAGGCCAGGATGTAATCGATATTGTTGGCACAGGCGGTGACGGAAAAAATACATTTAATATTTCAACACTCAGTTGTTTTATTGTGGCAGGTACAGGCACCAAAGTTGCCAAGCATGGTAACTACGGCGCTTCATCTATTAGCGGTAGCAGTAATGTAATGGAGCAACTTGGTTATACTTTTAAAAAAGATAATGATCTGTTGAATAAAGAACTGGACGAAGCCCATATCTGTTTTTTACATGCACCACTTTTTCACCCGGCATTAAAAGTGGTGGGGCCAATAAGAAAAAATTTAGGGGTGCGTACTTTCTTTAACATGCTCGGGCCAATGGTTAACCCGGCTTCTCCAAAATACCAGTTGGTTGGTGTGTATAATTTAGAGATGGCGAGAATTTATAATTATTTACTGCAGCAAGGCAGTAGCGCCTTCACCATCATACATAGCCTGGATGGTTATGATGAAATATCATTAACAGGAGATGTAAAAGTGATAACCAACGTCGGCGAAAAAATTTACAGTGCAGAAGATCTTGGTAAAAGAACAGTAAGCCCGATGGACATACATGGGGGCAATTCAGTTGAGGACGCTGCTAAGATATTTTTAACCATTTTGAAAGGCGGAGGAAGTTGGGCACAGAATGCTGTGGTATTGGCCAATTCAGCAATGGCGTTGCAATGCACAGGTAAATATGCATCATATGATGAGTGTTACCAGCTTGCTGTGGAAAGCCTGGAGAGTGGAAAGGCTTATCAATCTTTACAAAAATTAACCGGCAGGAGCTAATGAATATTTTAGATAAGATAATTGAACATAAGAAGGAAGAGGTTGGGCTAAATAAAAAGATTATTTCGTCAGAACAATTAAAGGAGCAACCAAATTTTGACAGGCCGGTATTTTCATTAAAACAATTCTTATTGGATGAAACCAAAACAGGAATCATTGCTGAGTTTAAAAGAAAATCGCCATCGAAGGGTATAATTAATAATACTGCTGATGTTTGGGACGTGACAAAAGCATATACAAAGAATGGGGCTTCCTGTTTATCAGTATTAACCGATAGTGATTTTTTTGGAGGATCGGCTGGTGATCTGCAAAAAGCAAGAGTAAATAATATCCCAATCCTGCGTAAGGATTTTATTATTGATGAATACCAAATTGTTGAAGCAAGGGCAATGGGAGCTGATGTTATTTTATTGATAGCAGCTTGTTTAACACCGGTTCGTGTTCAGGAATTGGCTTTCTTTGCAAAGAGTTTACAACTGGAAGTTTTATTAGAGATACATAATGAAAATGAGTTGAAACATATTTGTGAGCAAACGGATTTGGTTGGAGTTAACAACCGTGACCTGAAGACCTTTACAGTAGATATAGACCGTTCAATTAAAATAAGTAATCAGATACCGCCAGATAAAATAAAAATTGCAGAAAGTGGCATTGATGATGTTGAGACCATTAAAATATTTAAAGATTCAGGGTTTAAAGGTTTCTTGATCGGAGAAAAATTTATGAAGGCGCCAGACCCGGGCGTTGCATTTGAACAATTTGTACAAAAATTAAAACAAGGATAACTATGAACACAAAAGTATGTGGCATTACACAGCTGAAACAATTACAACAGTTAGATGGATTGGATATTGATTTTGCGGGATTGATATTTTTTAAGGATTCGCCACGATATGTAGGAGATAAAATAAAGGGCGATGATCTGAAGAACTCCGATTTCGATCTAAAGAAAGTGGGCGTTTTTGTAAATGCAGATTATGATGAGATCATGAAAGTGGTAGAAGACTACGGGTTGGATGTCGTTCAGTTGCACGGCGATGAAAGTCCTGATTTGTGCGAAGAACTATCAGAAGATGTTGAAGTGATAAAAGCTTTTAAAGTGAAGGACAGCAAAGTGTCTATTGATGAGATGGTGGCCGATTATGACGAGGTATGCGATTATTATTTGTTTGATACTGCTTCATCAGAAATGGAAGGCGGCACCGGTAAACAATTCGACTGGAAAGTGCTGAGCAAAGCAAAAATTGAAAAACCTTTCTTTTTAAGCGGCGGTATTGGAGTAGATGATGTTGCGCAAGTGAAAAACTTTAAACATCCCGATTATTATGCAGTGGATATTAACAGCAAGGTGGAAAAGGAGCCAGGTGTAAAGGACATGGGATTGGTATTGCAGTTCAGGCAAGGGTTGAAAAAATAAAAACCCCCTCTGAACTTCCTTCGTTCCCTTACCAGGGAATCTGAAGGGGGAACTTTGAAGGGTAATAATCTAAAGATTTTTCTGAAAAATAAGCGGGTTTAAAAATATGAAATGATGGAAACAGAAAAGAGGCAAAAAGCCCCTTTAGGCCCGCCCGTTCCGGATCGGACGGGGGTTTGGGGTGTAGATGAACATGGTTATTACGGCAACTTCGGTGGTGCTTTTATTCCCGAAATGCTGTACCCCAATGTAAAGCAGTTGCAGGATAATTACCTGAAAATAATTTATGAAGAAAGTTTTCAAAAGGAATACCTGCACCTGCTTCATGATTACGCTGGCAGGCCCACACCGCTTTTTTTTGCAGAAAGGCTGAGCAGTAAATACAACACTAATATTTTTTTAAAAAGAGAAGATCTCTGCCATACCGGTGCCCACAAGATCAACAATACCATCGGGCAAATTTTACTGGCTATTAAACTAGGTAAAAAAAGGATCATTGCAGAAACCGGTGCAGGCCAGCATGGCGTGGCAACTGCAACCGTGTGTGCATTGAAAGGATTGGAATGCATTGTGTACATGGGTGAAAAAGATATTGAACGCCAGGCACCGAATGTGGCACGTATGAAAATGCTTGGCGCAACCGTGGTGCCGGCAACCAGCGGCAGCAAAACGTTAAAGGATGCTACGAATGAAGCCATTCGTGACTGGATCAACAACCCGGTGGATACACATTATATCATCGGTTCGGTGGTGGGGCCACATCCGTATCCCGATATGGTTGCCCGGTTTCAAAGTATTATCAGCGAAGAAATAAAAATGCAACTCCTGGAAAAAACAGGAACAGAATTACCAACGCATGTTATTGCCTGCGTTGGAGGTGGCAGCAATGCAGCCGGTGCGTTCTATCATTTTTTAGATGATGCAGCAGTAAAATTAATTGCTGTCGAAGCTGCCGGTTGTGGTATTGATAGTGGCATGAGTGCTGCCACAACACAATTGGGTAAACCAGGTATTTTACATGGCAGTAAAAGTTTATTGATGCAAACGGATGATGGGCAGGTGGTAGAGCCGCATAGTATTTCTGCCGGATTGGATTATCCGGGCATTGGCCCTATGCATGCACATTTATATGAAAGCGGTCGGGCTACTTTTATGAGTGCTACGGATGAAGAAGCATTGCAGGCCGCATTTGAGTTAAGCAAACTGGAAGGTATTATTCCTGCATTGGAATCGGCACATGCTTTATTCGTTTTGAACAAAATTGAATTTAAAAAAGATGATGTGGTGGTGGTTTGCTTGAGTGGGAGAGGAGATAAGGACCTGGCAACTTACATGAAATATTTATAAGTTTTAATTTAAATAATTGGAAAATTCTGCTGACAAAATAAAACTTGAACCTAAAGCGGCGGAGAAAGTTAACCTTTACGTTGCAGCAATGCATTTGTACTCAATCGGAAAATCTCACCCCCAGGTAGTTGAAATTTTAAGCCAATACGCATACGACACTGCACTTATTACCCGGATCGCTGATAAGGCAATGAAAGATGAATGGGATAAACTTTATGATAAGGCAAGAGTATTTTTTGCTTCAGGTAAAACTTATGAAGAGGTAGTTAAAGAGATTGGGTTACTTGAAGAAGATGAGGATGTAGCAGAATTTCTTGTTAAGCAGTGGTATAGTTTTAAGACTGAACAAATAAACTCAATGATAGAATCCCCTACGAATATTGCTGAAGGCAGTAAATGGGTAATTATTTCAGGCATTGCCTTAATTGTTGTTTTCCTTTTGCAGTTTGGTGTGGTTGCCAAAATCTTATGGTCAATTGTACTTGTTGGCTCATTTATCCAATGGATATTCGGTTTTGAACAAAGAAAACTTGCAAATATGATCAAAAAAATATTTGAAACGGATGAATAATATTGACCAGCTTTTTTCTGAAAAAAAGAAAAATATTTTAAGCATCTACTGCACTGCAGGGTTCCCGCATTTGACTTCTACCGTGGAAGTAATAAAAACCCTGCAGAAGAACGGGGCAGATATTATAGAATTGGGCATTCCTTACAGCGATCCCATTGCTGATGGCCCTGTTATACAGCAAAGCAATATGCAGGCACTGGAAAATGGAATGAACATCACTACTCTTTTTGAACAGTTAACAAATTGGCGTAACTCCCCTTTAGGGGTTGGGGGCGTGCCCATCATTTTAATGGGTTACATGAACCCTGTGCTGCAATTTGGAATTGAAAAATTTTGCGATGCGGCTGCCCGTGTCGGTGTAGATGGTATTATACTTCCCGACCTACCAATGTATGAATTTGAAACCCAGTATCAACAATATTTTGAAAAAAATAATCTCAAATTCATCTTCTTAATTACGCCTGAAACCAGCGAAGAACGTATACGGACAATAGACGGCCATGCCAGCGGATTTATTTATGCGGTCTCGTCTTCATCAACAACCGGTAATGTTCAAAATCATGCAGTAACAAAAAACACTGAAGGCCAGCAGGGTTATTTTAAAAGATTAAAGGGAATGAATTTAAACAACCCTGTGCTCGTTGGGTTTGGCATAAAAGATAAACAAAGCTTTGATGCCGCCTGTGTACATACCAATGGGGCCATTATCGGGTCTGCTTATATTGAAGCTTTAAAAGATACAACCGATATTGCCGCAACTACTAAAGATTTCATAAATAGTGTAAAAGGCTAATTCCGTCTGCAAAAAACTCAGTAAATTGCGCTACTTAAATTAACGTATGAAAAGAATTTTCCTGCTACTTTTTTTATTTGCTTCAGCAGTTATCCTATCTCAAAATAGTTTTGCCCAGGTAACAACAAAGTCGAAGGCTAAAGCCAAAACAACGGTAAAAACTACCACTAAAGCTCCCGTAAAAACAGTTGCAGCAGTTAAACCTGTTAAACCTGTTACTACAGTTGCAGAATTTAATTTAAATGGAACCGTTACCGGTTTCACAGAGGGCACAACAGTTGAGTTATTAAATGGCCAGACCGGTGCAACTGAGCTCACCACCTCGCTTAAAGCAGGTAAGTTCAGTTTTAAAGGAAAAATGGAAAGGCCTGAATTTAAGATCGTTCTTTTTAACAGACAGCAGCCCTACATCACTGTTTTTTTAGACAACAGTAACGTAATCATAACCGGCGACAAAACAAGTATTGACAAGTCGAAAATTGTTGGTTCTGCATCACATACCGCATTTGAACAGTTCAACACTTCGCTTGAACCTTACCAATCGGTATTTGCGCCCGATGGTGAGTATGATTCGGCCATGCATGCAAGAGCCATGAACCTTATTTATGATTTTGTAACAACTCATAAAGATTCTTACATAACACCATTGGCTATTATCAGGTACAACCAGATTGCCGAAGATGTACTTAAAACAGAAGTGCTGTACAATATGCTCGGGCCCCAGCTAAAGTCAACAGCCATGGGACAGTATATTGCGCAGCAGATAGCCGAAGGCAAAATAAATGGCAACGGAACACTGCTGCCCGATTTTATGCAGGCTGATACTTCCGGTATACCGGTAAAACTTTCGTCACTGCGGGGTAATTATGTACTGGTAGACTTTTGGGCAAGCTGGTGTGGCCCGTGCCGCCAGGAAAATCCTAACCTGGTAGCAGCATTCAATAAATACAAAGGCAAAAAATTTACTGTGCTGGGCATTTCTTTAGATAAAGCAAAAGAAGCCTGGATAGATGCCATTCACATGGATGGATTAGCCTGGACGCATATCAGCGACCTGCAGGGCTGGCAAAACTCAGTTGCACAGCAGTTCCAGATCTTTAATATTCCGCAAAACTTTTTAATTGATCCTGATGGGAAAGTGATCGGTAAAAATTTAAGGGGGCCGGCACTGGAAAGAAAACTGGCAAGAGTGTTAAGATAATTTTGATTTTTTACTTTTGACTTTTTTTTGTTACCAGCATTTGATCTTTACTAAACATCGTTGTGAACTTGTTCTGTTCTTCTTTTCTTTTAGTAAAAGAAAAGAAGAATCTCCCTTGTACTGCATACACATATTCAGCAGAGCCGAAGTATGAAATTTATAAGCATTAATTATTTTGTTCTCCCTCCAATTTAGCAATGGTTTTCTTTGCCGCTGCCAGGCGTATCTTTTTGTTTTTTTCTACCATTATACGGGTTATCCAATGCTGTAATTTATGATGCAATGGAATAAGCAAAGCTGCAATAGCTATTAATACAACCAGCATTAAAACCGGCGAATCATTCGTGGCATGGGCCAGATATGGATGGATAAAAAGATTGATGAACTCAAACACAGCCAACAACCCAAGCACTCCAAAAAACTCAATAAATTTTGTTTTTACAACAATGCTGCGGCTGAGGGCAAAAAATAAGATCACAAAACTGATGATCGCAATGGCAATACCGGCGTATTGCAGATTATGCCTGCGTTCTGTTGCATCTTTTAGTTTAGCCTCGTTGATCTCTCGTTGCCTTTCATCTTCGCTGAAGGTCATACTCTGTATTTGAGCCGTATTGGATGCATTGAATATGCTGTCTTTTACATCCATTGCCAGTTTATAATAACGCAGTGCTTCTTTATCATTGGTCTCCTCGTATAACAGGGATAGTTGCCTGGCGGCATCCACAATCTGTCTTTTGAATTGCTTATCCTGGCAAATGGTCAATGCCCGGCTAGCATAAAAAATAGCGGAGTCCCTATTGCCAGTTTTTGAAAATAGTTTTGAAAGAGCGATGTAGGTTAGGCATTCATTGGAAACGTTTTTGATCTCAATAGCATTTGCAATACTTTTTTTGTAAAACGAAAATGCAAGGTCACTATTTCCCATTTCGGCATGAACATTTCCTAAACCAGTCAATGAACTGCCTAGTTGGAATCTACTGCTCATGCTAATAGCGGATTCGTAACTTCTGTTGTAATAGAGTAAGGCAGAATCAAGTATGTTTTGTTGATAATAAGCGCCGGCTATGAATGCGTATAAATTGGGCCAGCGGGATGGACCCGGCGAGACTACTTTCTTTAAGGCCTCTGTAGCTTCGAAAAAATAAACCAGCCCTGTTTTATAATTTTGCTGACTGATATAAACATTTCCGATTGAAGCTTTGGCAGCGGAAATGCCATCATTGTCCTTCAACTGTTCCCGTATTTTTAATGATTTAATATAATATTCCAATGCTTCAGGATAATCTGCTATCCTCGAAAAATGGTTACCCAATTGCTGTAAACATTGTGCTTCTCCCTTCTCAAATTTTATTTTTCTTGTTAGCACCAATGCCTTATTTACGAGTTGAAAACGTTTTGGCGGATCACTTTCATAAAAACTGATCCTTACCAGTGCCATCACTTTAGCAGTATCCTGTTTAGTTGTATCAACTACCATATTTAAACTGTCTAATTCTCTTTTGCTTTGCGAAAAAAGGCTGTTTGAAATAAAAATAAAAGTGATGAAAATCAATATCTTTTTCATAAGCATTTAATTAGTTTGTTCTCTTTTGTCCTCCGAAGCTTTAGCGAAGGAGGATTCCAATTTTGCAATGTTTATTTTGCCACTGCCATGACTAAGTTTTTATCTTTCTCCACCATATTTGGTTATTCATTGCCTGATGCAGCCAGTTCCATTGTTATTTATTTTTCAATAGGTATGCTTTTCTTATCAAATCAAGTTTTGGAAAACTATCTAAAAAAGCCGGACGGTTTTTATACATAGTTCCTTCGTACTTGAATACAGTATCTCCATATCCGGAATAAAGTGAATCTACTACTTCCATGCCTTTTGATACATTACCAAAGGGAGGATAACCAATAACGCCTTTTGCTTCTCTTGCATCAAGCTGTATGTTATCCTTAAGGTTGATAAACAAAGCAAAGTCACGACTGTCTTTACCATCCCTTGCAAAAGCTATGGTACCTCTCTTATTACTTGATATAACCTTTTCATCAGGCACTTTAAATGCTCCCCATTTGTGGAGAATGGCAGTATCTGAAATTCCAAATTGCGCAACCCAGTTTGACCTCACTCTGTAAAATAAGGTATTATCATAAAGCCGGTGTTTTAATAATTGATAAAACCTGTCCACCGCCAGCGGAGAATACTCTCTTGTGATTTGCAGATCAAATGAGCCTTTTGAAGTTTCAAATCTTGCTTTAAAAATTTCAGGTGCTCTCTCAGTTGCCCAGCTTGATTTGAACACAGGTTTTGAACATCCTGTAATTACAATAAAGAGCAAGATTATCTTTTTCATAAGTATCTATTTTGTT
>JANOUJ010000263.1:0-6010 GCA_031416815.1 Chitinophagaceae bacterium | reverse complement strand
TGAGGTTTCATTAGGCTATCAGAATTTCAATAATAAAGATAACAGTACGAGCAATGCGGTAAGATGCCCGAAGTTTTAAGAAATCGGAAATGTTTCACCGTTGCCAGTAAACAAACGGAAGGTAGAAAGGGCATTTAAAATGATGCAATTTCCGTGGGATTATCAGGCCATTCAGTTGAGTTCATAACTTTTTTTTATCTTAATTACAAATTACAAGCCAAGGGCTGTGATCTTATAATTTTGGTAAATTGAGAGCAAAAAAGAGGTTTTATTGGAGATTATCTGGCAGGAGACCTGAAATTATTTTTTTAACTTCCACGAACCGGGTATAAAATTCTACTATTTGATTCTGTCAGCCGCACTTAAGTGACAAGTCTTTTTAAGAACAAACAACCTACTAATGTTTATTTCCACTTGTGAGCAGTCAGAAAAAAGGCTCACCGCTGTGAGCCTTTCAAATTCAAGATTTTGTGTTTTCCTGTTAAATGTATTACAGATCAGTAATGGGTTTATACTTAGGTACCAGGCTCTTCATTACCACCCAGGCAATTAAATAAGCAACTGCACATACTGCAAACATAATGGTGTAACCTGTTTGAATATGGCCGAGGGCTTTGTAATGATCAAATAAAGCGCCTCCCGTTTTTGAAATGATCACACCACCCAGTCCGCCTGCCATGCCCCCAATACCTACTACCGAACCAACTGCTTTTTTAGGAAACATATCCGAAACGGTTGTAAAAATATTTGCACTCCATGCCTGGTGTGCCGATGCACCGATCCCTATTAAGATAACAGGTATCCAGAAACTAATGTATCCCAAAGGTTGTGCGGCAAGTACCACCAGTGGAAAAAGAGCGATCAGTAACATAGCTTTCATACGGCCATCATAAGCGTTGTAACCTTTTTTAATAAAATAGGTTGGAAACCATCCGCCTCCAATACTTCCAAACATGGTCATCGTGTATAACAATGCCAGGGGCAGCATGATGTCTGTTTTTACCATACCGTATTGTGCTTCGAGGTATTTTGGCAACCAAAATAAAAAGAACCACCAAACTCCATCGGTCATAAATTTACCAAATACAAATGCCCAGGTTTGTTTATAACTCAAAAGTTTAAACCAGGCTACTTTTTCATTTTTTTCGGTAACCAGTACTTCAGTTTCAGTATCGGAATTTATATAATCGAGTTCTTTTTTTGATAACCGCTTTTGTTTTTCCGGTCTGTCATAAAATATCCACCAGAAGATGACCCATATGAAACCAATGGCACCAATAATTACAAATGCAGATTGCCATCCCCAATGTAAAGCAATCCATGGCACCGTAAGCGGTGCAAGTATAGCACCAACATTAGCACCCGAATTAAAAATACCAGTTGCAAATGATCTTTCTTTTTTTGGAAAATATTCTGCCGTTGCTTTTATTGCTGCCGGAAAATTACCGGCCTCCCCAAATGCCAACACAGCACGGGAGATCATAAAACCAAGTATAGAAACCGGTACAACCAAACCTATGGTAGCAAATACACCGGTAAACATGCTGCCTATCTCAATGGCATAAGCATGCATGATAGCAGCCAGCGACCAGATAATTATTGCCCAGATAAAACCTTTTTTTGTTCCCAGTTTATCTATAAAGCGGCCTGCAAACAACATAGATATCGCATAAGCAAACTGAAATACCGAAGTAATATTTGCATAATCCGAATTGGTCCAGCCAAATTCTTTTGACAGGTCGGGAGCCAGTAAGCTCAATACCTGCCGGTCGAGATAATTGATAGTGGTTGCGAAAAATAACAGGGCGCAGATCGTCCACCGGTATTTACCAATTTTTTCCATATTCATATAGCTGCAGTTTAATTTACTTTTTACAATCGTTGATGATAGCCATTATCTTTTGAGTTTCAGCAATGAGGAGTTCATATTTTTTATTATCCATGATATCCTTACTGATCAGTTTGCTACCCATACCCACCGCACAAACACCTGCATTAAACCAGCCTTCAATATTCTGTTTTGTAATATCCACACCTCCGGTTGGCATAAACAACAAACCCGGAAAAAGATCTTTTATGGCTCTCATAAATTCCATGCCCAGTATATTACCTGGAAAAAGTTTCACCAGGCTTGCACCCATTGTTTCAGCTGCAATTATTTCAGAAGGCGTCATACAACCTGGTATCCAAAGCATATCATTTTCATCAGCAACTTTAGCCACTGACTCCACAAGCCCGGGGCAAATGATGTAATCTGCTCCTGCATCAATAAAGGCTTTGGCCATTTCTCCATTCTTGATTGTACCAATACCGAGTTGCATCCCGGTTAATTCTGATTCGCAAAGCTTTTTCATTGCCCTGAAGTTCGCCAGTGCTGCTTCTCCCCTGTTCGTATATTCAACCGATCTGATACCGGCTGTATACAAAGCTTTCAGCAGGGCAATGCTTACTGCTTCGTCAGCATGATAGTAGAGTGGCAATACTCCCTGTTCAATTACCTGTTGTATGATCTGTTCTTTTTTATACATTTTTTATAGTAGCCATGATTTGGTTAACAGTTTGGTTGGTTGTATCACCTTTAATGAATAATTTATTGTACGCTGCAGCGGTTGCAAAGTCGAGGGTTTGTTGTGGAGCCTTGCCGTTGGTCAATCCATAGATCAGGCCGGCCATAAAACAATCACCGCTTCCCACTTTGTCGATCACCTGATCAGCGGTATACACTGCAGACACAAATAATTCTTTTGTGAACAGGCTGGTATAATATTCTATTCCATCGTTCCTGTCGAAACGGAAAGTATTTGCTACAGCTCTTACTTTAGAAAATTGATGTTGAATATTTGCAGATGTTTCTGTTGCGTGGTGCAAGTAAACGTCTTTTGAATCCGCTTTAAGTAATGAATCATTAAGTGGGGTACCCAACATAGTATTTGCTGCCCAGATATTTCCCATCACTACATCACAGTATTTTACGAGCCCCGGCATCATATCAACCGGCTCTTTTCCATACTGCCATAATTTATTGCGGTAATTAAGATCCACAGAAATTGTTAATCCTTTTGCTGAAGCAACCTGTAATGCTTCTTCACAAACTTCGGCGGCAGATGCGGTTAGGGAAGCAGCAATGGCGCTGAAATGAAACCAATGTATTCCTTCCAAAGCCTTTTCCCAATCTATCATCCCTTTTTTAAGCTGAGCAAAAGATGAACCGGCACGGTCAAACACAACGCCATTGTTCTTCATATCAGAGCCTTGCTGCAGGTAATAGATGCCCACCCGGTTGCCGCTGTAATGTATGGCCGAAGTATCAATATTTTTATTGGCGAGATAACCTGCAAGTTGCTGAGATAAAAAATTATCAGGCAACGCAGTGCAAAACCCGACAGGTTGTTCCCATAATGCCAAAGCTGTGGCCACATTGGCTTCTGCCCCCCCAACAAAAGCGGGGAGGTTGTTTGTTTGCAACCAATCACCTCCTTCCGAAGGCGATAGCCGCAAAAGTAATTCACCAAAACATAAAGTCTTATGCATCAGAATTTGAAATAATTATTTGCATTGTGATAACAGATGTCCTCAATTATTTTTCCTACCTGTGGTATGTCATTTGGTAATTCACCATTCTCAATTTCTTCCCCAAACATATTGCAGAGGATGCGCCTGAAATATTCGTGGCGGGGATAACTCATAAAACTTCTGCTGTCGGTGAGCATACCAACAAATTTGCTCAGCAGCCCCATATTACTGAGGGCGTTGATCTGTTTTACCATGCCATCTTTCTGATCTAAGAACCACCATGCAGATCCAAACTGAATCTTTCCGGCAACGGAGCCATCATTAAAGTTGCCGATCATGGTTGCCATCAATTCGTTTTCTGCAGGATTGAGATTGTACAAAATTGTTTTTGCCAGCTGATCAGTTGAATCGAGTTTATTTAAAAATTTGGCCAGTGCTTTGCCTTGGGAAAAATCGCCAATGGAATCCCAACCCGTATCAGCCCCCAATTGCTTTAGCATGCGGGCATTATTATTTCTTAGTGCACCTAAGTGGTATTGCTGCACCCATCCTTTTTCATGATCCCATTTTGCAAACTCAACCAGCATGGCCGATTTGAATTTTATACTTTCAGTATGATCCAGTGCCTTACCACTTCTTATTTTATCGAAGCTGTTATTTATTTCAGCATCGGTGTAATCTTCAGCATACAGTTGTTCTAAACCATGATCTGAAACTGAACATCCGTTTGCAGCAAAAAAATCATGACGGGCTTTTAGCGCCTGCAGATAATCAGCATAAGATGAAACGGAAATACCTGAAGCGGCTTCAACCTTATTCACGTAAGTATTGAATGTTGATACATTATCCACATTCATTGCTTTGTCGGGGCGATAGGCAGGCAATATTTTTACTTCAAACCCGTCCGCGTTAATTTCTTTATGATGCTCAAGCGAATCAGTAGGATCATCTGTAGTACACAAAACCTTCACATTCATCTTACGCAATAAATTGCGGACTGAATATTCGGTTGTTCTCAATTTAGCCGAAGCTTCATCATAAATTTCTTTTGCTGTATCGGCATTCAATATCTTATCGATATTGAAGTAGCGCTGTAATTCCAGGTGCGTCCAATGATACAAAGGATTACGCATGGTATAAGGAACAGTCGCAGCCCATTTTTCAAACTTCTCATAATCTGTTGCAGCACCTGTGCAATATTTTTCATTAATGCCGTTGGTACGCATGGCCCGCCACTTATAATGATCGCCGTACAGCCATACCTGGGTCAGGTTTTCAAAATTAATGTCATTTGCAATCTGGTCTGGTGGCAGGTGGTTATGATAGTCAATTACAGGCATTGGCTTAGCAAAATCATTATACAATTGCTGAGCTGTTTTATTCTGCAATAAGAAATTTTCATCTAAGAATTTTTTCATAATACCTCACCCTCTTTCCCTCTCCTCAAGGAGAGGGAAAGAGGGCTTTTGTTTATAAATTAAACAATAGTTTTTTTGCAAATCATCATAAGTTCATTTTTCAACTTTATAAACTTACGCCTCTTTTCCATGGAATAAAATCATCCTGGTTAAGCAAAACGGCTTTGGGTATCACTTCTCCGCTTGCTGCTTTTATGCAATAATCCAGAATATCTTCTCCCATCTGCTCAATGGTTTTTTCTCCTTCTATAACCGGACCGCAATCTATATCAATAATATCATTCATTCTTTTTGTAAGATTGCTGTTGGTTGAAACTTTAATGGTAGGGCAAACAGGATTGCCCGTTGGTGTCCCCAAACCGGTGGTGAACAGAATTAAGGTTGCGCCGCTGGCAGCTTTGCCAGTAGTAGCTTCCACATCATTACCGGGTGTGCAAACCAGATTTAAACCAGGCTTTATTGCAGGCTCGGTATAATCCAATACATCAACAACAGGAGATGTGCCGCCTTTTTTTGCAGCGCCTGCACTTTTTATAGCATCAGTTATCAAACCATCTTTTATATTACCGGGCGATGGATTCATATGAAAACCTGAACCAACACTTAATGCAGATTCATTGTAGTTCGTCATGAGGTTGATGAATTTCTTTGCTGCTGCTTCATCTTTTGTACGGTCAATTAAATTTTGCTCTACGCCACACAGTTCCGGAAACTCTGCTAATAAAATTTTTCCGCCCAAAGCAACAACTAAATCGCTGCAATATCCAACTGCGGGGTTTGCAGATATACCGCTAAAACCATCGCTACCACCACATTTTACGCCAATGCATAACTTACTAAGTGGTGCAGGTTTTCTTTCGGCCTTATTAATTTCAATTAGGCCCGTAAATGTTTTTTTTATTGATTCGGCTATTAACTGCTCTTCACTTTGTGATTGTTGCTGCTCAAAAATATATAACGGCTTATCAAAGCCTGGCGTACGTTTTTTCAAATCTGTTAAAAAATCTTGTACTTGCATGTGAGTATTGCAACGGATTTTCAGTAAAAAATGATTTAGATACTGTTGCTACTACTGGTGC
>JANOUJ010000262.1:0-2569 GCA_031416815.1 Chitinophagaceae bacterium | reverse complement strand
GAGAATTGCTTACTTTTGCCCTCCAAATTTCAACATTCAACTGGTCCCGTAGTTCAATGGATAGAATAGAAGTTTCCTAAACTTTAGATGCAAGTTCGATTCTTGCCGGGACTACCAAAGCGACATCAGCATTTGAAGTCGCTTTTTAGTTTAAGGATACCAGTTTCGGCCTTTTGTGGCATCATCGTTGCGTCGCAATCCTTTCATCGGCATACCAATGGTAACCATTTTAGATCATTTATTTCTTCACGCACAAAAACTAAAGTAATTTTATGGGCGTTTAATAAATGTTAAACCATGTTTTGGTTGCAGCAAAAAAACTAATCTTGCACCTTAATTTATTCATTATGAAGAACAGACTAATTTTATCTGCACTAGCGATAGTGGCAACAACTCTGATATTTGCCTTTGTAACACTACCGGCCAAAGTTCCTGGCAACATTGTAAATGATAAAAGCGATAAGGGCATTCAGTTCGTTGAACCAAACTGGGCAAAAGCTATAGAGCAGGCAAAAAAGCAAAAGAAGATGATCTTTGTAGATGCCTACACCACCTGGTGTGGCCCCTGTAGGATGTTAAAACAGAATACTTTTCCAGATAAAGCAGCAGGCGATTTTTTCAATAAACATTTTATTAATATAGCGTTGGATATGGAAAAGGGTGATGGTTTGGCTTTTGCAGAAAAATACCAGATACGGGCTTACCCCACATTGCTGATCATGGATGCCGACCTGAAATCTACTTCCATTGCTGAAGGTTATATGAATCCGGCGCAACTCATAGAATTTGGTAAATATGTAATTAATAAAGTGCCGAAAGTAAATTAATGTATTCTAATACTTCGAAAAGCAGCATTCATTCAAGGATGCTGCTTTTTTATTTGTGCAATCACTAACTTTAGTTGAGCACAATGTTTGTGGGAATTATTTTTAAAAAAGATGAAGAACAATCCCGGATATACCAACGATCTCATTCATGAAAGCAGTCCGTATTTGCTGCAGCATGCACACAACCCTGTAAACTGGTACCCTTGGGGCGATAAGGCGCTGCAAAAAGCACAGGCTGAAAACAAAATGCTCATCATCAGCATTGGATATGCTGCCTGCCACTGGTGCCATGTAATGGAGCATGAAAGTTTTGAAGATGCAGAAGTAGCAAAAGTGATGAATGAGCATTTCATCTGCATAAAAGTAGACCGTGAGGAAAGGCCTGATGTGGACCAGGTGTATATGACAGCAGCACAACTGATAACCGGCCGTGGTGGCTGGCCGCTTAATGCCATGGCTTTGGCAGATGGCAGGCCGTTTTATGCAGGCACTTATTTTCCTAAAGATAAATGGGTGAATATGCTTGCATATTTTGTTGACCTACAAAAAAATCAGCCCGAAGCTTTGGAAAAAAGTGCAGAACAGGTTACCAAAGGTATTCATGCAGCCGAGCATGTGGTATTTAAAGAAAATGAAAGAACATTTTCACTTATTGATCTTGATAAACAGTTTGAAAACTGGAAAGACAATATCGATTTTACAAGAGGAGGTGAGAACAGGGCCCCAAAATTCCCTATGCCCTCTGCCTGGCAATACCTGCTGCATTACAATTACCTGAGCAATAATGCGGAAGCACTAAAAGCTGCAACGGTTACTTTAGATAATATGGCGCAGGGTGGTATTTACGATCACCTGCAGGGCGGCTTTGCCCGATACTCTACCGATGCCAACTGGCATGTACCGCATTTTGAAAAAATGCTGTATGATAATGCACAGCTTGTAACGCTATATGCTCAGGCATACCAGGTAACAAAAAACCCATTGTACAAAAAAACGGTTTACGAAACACTTGATTTTGTAAAGCATGAACTCACTTCACCCGATGGCGCATTTTATGCATCGCTGGATGCAGACAGTGAAGGTGTGGAAGGAAAATTTTATGTGTGGACAAAGAAAGAAGTGGATGATGCTTTAGGAGATGATGCTGAAATATTTTCAGCCTATTACAATATTACTGCCGATGGTAATTGGGAGCATGGCAACAGTATTTTATTAAGAAATGAAACGGATCATGGAATTGCTGAAGCATTTACAATTACGGTTGAAGAACTAAAAAACAAAATTGACGCTGCAAAAGCAAAACTGATGCAGATAAGAAATGCCAGGATCAAACCAGGCCTTGATGATAAAATTTTGAGCAGCTGGAATGCCCTGATGATAACCGGTTACACAAAAGCCTACCGTGTTTTTAGTGAAGAAGCTTTTTTACAGACTGCTCTAACAAATGCAAGTTTTCTTTTGCAACATGCTATAGCTCCCGATGGAGAAATGACCCGTAATTATAAGAACGGCAAAGCATCTATTAAAGCATTGCTGGATGATTATGCTTTTACCATTGCTGCTTTTATTGAACTGTACCAGGCAGGCTTTGATGAAAAATGGTTGATAGAAGCTGATAAACTTACTGTGTATGCATTGGAACATTTTTTTGATACAACCTCCGGGATGTTCTTTTATACGCATAACCAATACGCCGATCTGATTGCACGCACGATGGAATTATCTGACAATGTTATTCAATC
>JANOUJ010000261.1:0-9371 GCA_031416815.1 Chitinophagaceae bacterium | reverse complement strand
TTTGGCTTCACTACCAGGAACTGAAAAAAAACAAAAGGCGTTTTACTTTTTAATTCTTTTTTCCATTTCATGATGTTCTTTGCGCCTTCCAAAACCTTCTCAAGGTTACCACCCACCCGGTATTGTCGGTACACCTCCTGTGTGGTGCCGTCAATGGAGATGATCAATCGGTCTAACCCACTCTCCACCGTTTTTTTTGCAACAGCATCAGTTAAATAATGTGCATTGGTAGATGTGGCAGTATATATGTTTTTATCGCTGGCATATTTTACCATCTGTAAAAAACCGGGGTTCAGGTAAGGCTCGCCCTGGAAATAAAAAATGAGGTACAATAATTCTTTATGAATTTCATCAATGGTTTTTTTAAAAAGATCGTTTTGCAACATGCCCGTGGGCCTGCTGAACTGCCTGAGGCCACTGGGGCACTCGGGGCAACGGAGGTTGCAACTGGTAGTTGGCTCAAAAGAAATAGAAACCGGGTAACCCCATTGAACAGGCCGTTTTAATAAACGGCTGATGTAAAAACTGCTCAACACTTTACTGCCATTTATAAAACGCCTTACAGTAAGTTTGCTAATCAGATTTTTGCTATCGTTCCAATTGAATTGGGGCATGGGCAAAGGTAAGCCGATTGGGAGTTATTTATTGAGCACAACTCCTTTTATGTCTTCTTTTTTAACAAAGCCAATATACCTTGAATCCAGGGCATTGTGCCTGTTATCGCCTAAAACAAAATAACATCCGGTTGGAATTTTTAAGGGTCCAAAATTATCAGTTGTCCATTGGTTTTCATTATTGTACCATTCAAACGGGCCGTTTTCTAATGAAGACATTATGTAGGGAACGAGGTTTATTTTAGACGCATACTTTTTTATCAAGGCCTGATCAAAAGTCACAAGTGCGGCATTATTTGAGATCATCTGCATGCTTCCTGCTGTTTCGCCGGCAATAACGTCATCCTGTTCAAGGGAGTAGAATTCTGTATTGGTTATTTTATACGTTTTATTTAAGGTCAACGCGGAGTCAAAATTTCTATTATTGACATAAAATGTTCCTTCCTTCATTTCAATTATATCGCCCGGTATACCACAAAGCCGGAAAAGGTATTGAGCCGCTACATTGCGGTCAGGTCTTCCAATCATGCTTATAGAATCTGCGGAATTACTGGTAAAGACAATAAAAGAGTATAGGGCCGGATCTGTAAGACTTGATACATAAACTCTGTCACCCGGCTTAATATTGGGCATGTTTGACGGTGTTGGAATTTTATAAAGCTGTAACATACCCGTAAATAGGTTAACAATCCAAAGGATGGTGATCAGCGAACAAATTACCGCGGCAGTGATAATTATTTTTCTCTTCATTTTAATAAATAAAAAAACCAGTACACAAATGTACCGGTTAATACAAACTAAGTTACCAGTTTTACTTATTTAGAGAGGTTTATTCCTCAGTCAGATTTCTGGGAATAGTTTCGATCTTTATTCTTGCTGGTGTAAAGAGTAAATTATTGGTTGAGAATTTTTCGTAATTGTGAAAGATAACATTCAACGTTATAAAATTCATTACATAAGCCTGGGTTTCACCCGGCAGATAATCTTTAACATCCCAAAAATCAGGATCATCCTTACCGGTTTTTTTCATAGCATTCCAAACATTGCCGATACCACAATTATAACTGGCTACCATCAGCAGCAGGTTATTATCAAGGTTGCGGCTGCGGTCTTTTAAATAGCGTGCAGCAGCATAGGTTGATTTATTAAAATTCTTTCTGTCGTCTTTAACTACCACAGGTTTTGCCTTTGCAGCTTTGGTTTTAGCAATGTCCGCTTTTTTTGCAATTTTCTTTTTTTCTGTAACGGTTGCTTTTTGCTGGGCCACATATTTTAGTCCATATTCTTTGGCAACCTCATCCATAATTTGCCAGTAACCAACCGCGCCGGCTCTTGAAACGGCGTTGGCATTGAAAGCACTTTCGAGTGCCAATAAAACTTTAAGTTCCTGCGGCAAATTATGCTTCTTTAAAATAGCTGTTACTTTAGGGAAATACTTTTTGCTGCGGTTGTAAGTGCGAATGAGATAGGCTCTTCTGTTAGCAGAAAATTTTTCTATATAAGCCAGGGCATCTTCTTCATTACCCGCAAGCACCTGGGGGAATAACACATTGGGCGCCAGGGTTATAAAGCTTGCATTGTCTGTGGCAGATACGGCAGCCAGCAACTTCTTCTTTGTAGTATCAGCAAAAAGATCAGCCCTGGCCGAATTGGCAAGTATTACAGTAAAAAAAAATATCCAAACAAATTTGGATACTTTAGTAAGAGACAAAAAATTTTTAACCATACCTGAATACGTTTTCTTTGGGGATTACCGAATTAAATACGGGCTCTATTAAAAACGATAACGCAGGCTCATTATTGCCCATTCACAAAACTTTAAGAACTATAATTTCAATATCTTTTGTCTATTAAATTGTTATATATGCGTAATCTGTTTATTTTTTTAATGTTTGGCTGCCTCCAGGGCATTGCACAAACACCTTCGGAATCCTGTAAAGAAGTAAATGCCATTGCTTTAATGGAACAGGCAGCCCACCAAAGAATCGTTACCGCAAATAATACTATGGAGTCCATAACATCGGCCAGTAATAATTATGATGTAAAGTATTACCGCTGCGAATGGGATGTAAATCCCACAGTGAGATATATAACAGGGAAAGTGACCATATATTTTATTGTTACCGCTGCAACCAACAATATTCAAATCGACCTGATGAATGCCCTGACTGTTGATAGCGTTAAACAACGCAATCTTTTGTTAACAAAACAGCACAGCAACAATACCCTTTCTGTAGATTTTACGGCTACCCTTAATACAGGCGTGCTCGATTCTGTTTCTGTATTTTATAAAGGTGTGCCTCCTAGCAATGGCTTCGGTTCATTTGAGACCACTACACATGCCGGAACCCCGGTGATGTGGACCCTGAGCGAACCTTATGGCAGCCGCGACTGGTGGCCATGTAAGAATGGGTTGGATGATAAGGCAGATTCTATAGATATTTTAGTAACAACCCCTGCTCAATACAAGGCTGCTGCAAATGGTTTATTACAAAGCGAAATACTGGTTGCAGGCGGTACAAAAAAGCTGGCGTACTGGAAGCACCGCTATCCAATTGCATCGTACCTGGTTTGTTTTGCCGTTACTAATTATGCTGTTTTTAATAACAGTGTTTTACTGGGCAATACCAATTTACCTATGCAAACCTATTGTTATCCCGAAAGCCTGGCGTCATTTCAGGCAGGTACACAAAATGTGCTGAATGCATTGCAACTGTTTCATACAAATTTCGGCGACTATCCTTTTATAAAAGAAAAATATGGACATGTTCAGTTTAGCTGGGGCGGCGGCATGGAGCACCAGACCTCATCGTTTATGGTTAACCTAAATGAAAGCCTCGTTGCACATGAACTGGGCCACCAGTGGTTTGGCGATAAAATTACTTGCGGCAGTTGGGAAGACATTTGGCTGAATGAAGGCTTCGCAACATACCTGGCTGCATTTTACATGGAAAATAAATACCCCGCAAACGTTATCAATAATAGAAAAAATGTGATCAATAATATTACTTCTTTAACCGGCGGTTCTGTTTGGATAGATGATACCACCAATGTGGGCAGAATATTTTCGGGAAGGTTGAGTTACAATAAGGGGAGCTATCTGCTATATATGTTGCGCTGGAAACTGGGTGACCAGGCTTTTTTTAATGGCATAAAGCAGTACATAAATGACCCCAAACTTGCTTATGGTTTTGCAAAAACAGATGACCTGAAAAGAAACCTGGAACAGGTTAGCGGGCAAAACCTTACTGAATTTTTTAAAGACTGGTTCAAAGGCCAAGGCTATCCATCGTACAATGTGCAATGGACACAGGTTGGTACCCAGCATGTAAACATTAAAATGAACCAAACCACATCCCATACTTCAGTTGATTTTTTTGAATTGCCCGTGGCACTTAAATTTAAAAATGCTACGCAGGAAAAAACCATTGTGGTGGATAATAAAACCAATGGCGAAATCTTTTTCAGGAATATTGGCTTTATTGCAGATACGGTATTAATAGACCCGGAATACTGGCTGGTAACAAAAAACAATGTTTCAGCCAAAGTCCCCGATGCTACAGCAGGACAAAATATCGTGCAGGTATTTCCCAATCCTGTAGGGGATCACTTTTTTATATACATGCGTAAAATGGTTGCCGGTACAGCAAATATCAATGTATACAATGCTGCCGGGCAAATACTTTATACAAGAAACATTAACCTGGTAAACGGATCTGAGTATGTTGAAGTACCTTCTCAATACCTGGCGAAAGGAGTTTATTTTCTAAAGATCAATGCAGGCGACTTTAAATTTGTAAAAAAACTCCTGAGGTAACTATTCATTTAGGAAAACTTTATCAAATAGGTAAAAACAATTATTGCTAATTTGTAACCTAGCTGTCTGAATTCCTGCAATACCCATCCCTTGGCAAAAAGAAAGAAAGGCATTTTAAAGACTATTTTAATTCCCCTGTTGCTGCTGGCAGTGATTGCAACTGCTGTTTATTACATCAACAAATATTTAAGCAAGCCTAAATTTGTACGCTATCCTGCTTTTGGTATTGACCTTCCGGTAAATTATGCCATTCATGGCATTGATGTAAGCCGTTACCAGCATAATATTGATTGGAAAGCTGTGCAGGCAATGGAAGATAAAAAAGTGAAGATTGGCTTTGCATTTATTAAAGCAACTGAAGGGTTGGGAAGGGTTGATAACGGGTTCAGAAAAAACTGGTTCAACGCCAGGGAGGCATTGCTGCCCAGGGGAGCCTATCATTTTTTTATCAGCAGTAAAAGCGGTAAGGCACAGGCCGAAAATTTTATTGAAACCGTAAAACTTTCTAAAGGAGATCTTCCACCGGTACTGGATATTGAAACGGCAAACGGCGCATCTGTAGCTGATATTCAGCAAAGGGCCAAAGACTGGTTGCTGATGGTTGAAAAGCATTATAAAGTAAAACCCATCATCTATACCAATATTGATTTTTACGAGAATTTCCTGGATGGCAAGTTTGATGATTATCCTTTGTGGGTGGCGCACTATTATGTAAAAGATAAACCGAGAATAAAACGCAACTGGATCATCTGGCAGCACAATGAAAAGGGCCGTGTGAATGGTATTGATGCCTTTGTTGATTTTAATGTGTTTAACGGCGACAGCACGGCATTTAGAAAGCTTCTTACAAAATAAAAATGCAATTACTGTTTTATGTATTTTTATAACCTCACTGTATTTTTATGAGCATGGAAGACGAAACAAGAGCATTCCTGGTAAGGATCGTTAACACCATAGCCATTGTACTGGTATGGATGATGATAAATGTTTTCATTGGCATTTATAAGGGATATGCTTTTTTTGGAGACAGTCCCGATTGGAAAAACTATTGTTATTATGCTTTCCTGCTGATAAGTTTCATCGCACTCGTCATTCACTTAAAACGTAAATGGAAACTTTAATTAACTACTATGATCAGCCACAATCACCCATTTATTTTTTACTTTTTTAAATAGCAAGGTAAAGTGCCCGCCAACATCACCAATACTCCTTTTTAAATGCCATCTGCCCACAACAAAAAAATACATCACTGATAATCTTTTTATTTCCAGCAGGTCAAAATCAAGTTTACCCATGGCAGCGGTATCGGGGTATCCCTTTTTGTAATTATCCAGGGTTTTTTGCCAGCCATAAGTAATACCGCTTTTGCCGATAAACATCAGTGAATCGCTTTGCCAGTACGTTTGCATGAATTTTTCCTTATCTCCCGTATTCCAGGCCAGCCGCTGTTCTTCGATAAGTGAACGGATGGTTTGCTCATCCCCGCCTGCCGGGCGGGCAGGTTTGCTTTGTGCAAAAGCAGGTGTAATGAATACCTCTCATACAATTTAGTTTGAACTATAAATATAAATGATCCTACAAATTAACGGACCTGCCTGCCGGTAGGCAGTTTAACCAATTAACGCCGCCTGACGAATCATTCGGGCAGGGATTAACGTTTAATGCTTATGATGAGGTGATGAACACTTGCTGCGGTGACAAAGCCGGTAATTATAAAAATGGGCGCTGATGATAAGAACAACGGCAATTATCAAAAAAGGAATTTCATACTGAACAAAAAATTGTTTTAACACCAAAAAAATAAATCCAAAACTGAAAATTAAGACCGGCACCAGGGACCGGTGGTGTTTTATATAACCATGAAAAAGGGAATAAGAGCCCACAGCAAATGCCAGGGCGATCATGCCCCATTCAAACACCAAATTGTGAATAATATTAACACCAAAAACAGGCAATGAACCCAACAGCACAGGCAACAAGGCACAATGAATGGCGCAGAGTATAGACGTTCCAATACCTAAAGCATCCCAGTTTAACTTAATATTCATAATGAGCTGGCAGCAAAGATAAGATATTTGCAATAATGTTGCAAATGTTGCACATTGCCTGAAATCTAAAAACCGGCAATCGTAAATCTAAAAACCCAAAGGGTTGTAGATTTGCAAAAATATTAAGGTATGCGTAAGCGGATTTTTATTTATGTAGGATTTTTTGTGGTGTTGTTGGGAGTATTTTATTTATTCCTCTTTAAGGATTATGATTTTTCAAAATCGCACCTGGTGGTACGCAACGACAATGTTGAAGATTTTTCATTTGTAAACCAGGATGGAAAAAATATTACACAACGGGAAGTGGAGGGTAAAGTATATGTAGCTGAATATTTTTTTACAACCTGCAAAGGTATTTGCCCAATTATGAATGCAAATATGCGGCGGGTTTTTGATGCATTTAAAGACGAGCCCGATTTTATGATCCTTTCACATACCTGTATGCCCGAAACCGACTCAATTCCTTTGCTGAAAGATTACGAAGCAAAAATGCTCAACGGCAAACTTGAAAAAAATGCAGATGGATCTTATAAAATAGAATACGACTCAACCACAAACCAAAAACTACAAACCCCAAACCCTAATTGGAATTTTGTGACCGGTGATAAAACATCATTGTACAAAATGGCGAGACAGAGTTATGGCATTGACAATGGAAAGCCTGACTCTGTTCAGATAAAAGACCAGTTTTTACATACCCAATTCTTTGCTTTGGTAGATAAGCAACGCAGGGTACGTGGAATGGTTTACGATGGATTAAGTAATGATGAGGTTGAAAAGTTAATTACCGATATTAAAGGCTTATTAAAAGAAAAAATTACCACCAAACGATTTATGAATGGATTCAGCAGCGACCCTAATTAGTCGTTAGTCGTGATTGGTTAGACGTGACACGTGAGGTAGACTCTGCAAAAAAGTGCAGACTGCTTCTTTGGCAAACTCCGAACTCACGATTCACGTCTCACCACTCACGACTCATGTCCTCACTAACATAATTATCTTTATTGCAATGGAAACCTTACTCGACATACTTAAAAAAAACCAGCTCAGCGTTACAGAAAGCCGGAAAAAGATACTGGAATTGTTTTTAAACAGCGCTGGCGCTTTGGCTCATGCTGATATTGAAACCAGTACCGATGGTAGCTTTGATCGGGTTACCGTTTACAGAACCCTGCAGACTTTTGTAGAGAAGGGGATTATTCATAACATTCCTACAACCGACAATGCCATTTTATATGCTTTGTGTAAAGACAATTGTGAAGCAGGCCATCACCACGATAACCATGTTCATTTTATCTGCGATGTTTGTGATAAAACGATCTGTCTTGATAATGTGATCATTCCCGAAGTGGAACTTCCCCAGGGGTTTAAGCAAAAAAGAACTGATGTGGTGATCAGTGGGGTATGTGATGCTTGTAAATAATAATCGCAGATTAATTATGATTGTTTTGATTTCGCAGATGCTAATCTACAAGCAAAATTGTTCATTATTTAGTGTAGAATATAAAAAAGTATCTGCTTGTTTTATAATCTGCGAAATCCATTTAAATCAATAAATCAGCGATCCATTTCGCATTTTACAAACTCCATCAAAACTTTTATTTTATCCGGGCTAAAATCAAATTTCAATCCTGCGGTTTCAAATAATTGCGGTAAAGTTTTAGTGCCACCCAATGCAAGCGCCTTACAGTAATTGTCCATAGCCTGTTCTTTATTTTCCTTGTACTGCATCCACACGCCAATGGCTCCCAATTGCGCAATGCCGTATTCGATATAATAAAAAGGAACTTCAAATAAATGTAATTGCCGCTGCCAGCTATTGCTGCGATATGTTTCCAATCCGCTGTAATCAATCACATCATCCTGGAACTCTTTCAATATCTCATTCCAGGTGGCTGTACGTTCCTCATGGGTATGTATCGGGTGCTCATAAATCCAATGCTGAAATTTATCAATGATAGCGATCCATGGAAAAATGGTGATCACCCTTTCCAGTTGGTGTTCTTTGGCTCTTTGGAAATCCGTCTCATCTGTAAAAAAGGTTTCCCACTCATCCATGCTCATCAGTTCCATAGCCATGCTGGCAACTTCTGCAATTTCCATCGGGTATTCTTTAAATCCATTCAGCTCTAATGGATGCGCCAAAAAAGAATGAACGCCATGCCCACCTTCATGCAGCATGGTGGTTACATCATGCATTTGGCCGGCGGCATTCATAAAAATAAATGGGGCGCCGCTTTCAGCCAGCGGACAGTTATAACCTCCGGGAGCTTTGCCCTTGCGACTTTCCAAATCGAGGTGATTAAGCTCCTGCATTTTTTTAAGGCACTCGCCAAAGAACGGGCGCAACTTGCTGAAACAGGCAATTGATTTTTCAATCAGCTCTTCGCTGCTTTTAAAAGGTATTAAAGGTTTTATGCCTTCAGGTTCTGCTTCAATATCCCACGGGCGCAACGTATCCAATCCCAGTTTTTCTTTTTTCTTTTGGTAGATGATGTTTACCAGCGGCAAAACATGTTGCTTTACTGCTTCATGAAATTGAAAACAATCTTCTTTTGTATAATCAAAACGGCCCAGTTCTTTAAAACGGTAATCACGGTAATTTAAAAACCCGGCATTGATCGCCTCCTGATTTCTTTTTTCGATCAAATTATCATACAAGCTATTCAGGGCTTCTTTATCAACCAGCCTTCTTTCGTTAATTTTGCGGTACACGTCTTCCCTTAATTTTCTATCAGGATTTTCTAAAAACTTAGCAGCCTGCTGCAAAGTATATTCTGTATCATTTACAGTAACCGTCATCTTGCCTGAGATAACACCATACTGTTGCTGCATTACCGACAGTTCTGCCTGTAAAGGAATATTTTCTTCACGAAAAAGTTCAATGCTTTT
>JANOUJ010000260.1:0-1696 GCA_031416815.1 Chitinophagaceae bacterium | reverse complement strand
GTTCCATGGGGAGTATCTGTAACAACCGACACCAACTTTTTTAATCAACGTACGCTCTGGTCAACCCGGTTCAAAACTCCATTATGGCTGCTTTTTATGGCGTATTCCATTGTGTTTGTGGTTTGGGGTGCTATAATTTATCTTGTGCTACAAATTATTAAGATAAAAAAATTAAGTAAAAATTTCAGTTAGAGAATGGTACGGCTCTTACATACCATTTCTTAAATCAATTTTATTTTCAATTGGTTGTCATTAAATTTACCTCGCCTATTTTCCAGTCGCAAATCTGAATTTTAATACCAGAACATCAGTGTTTTTAATAAATACTCATTTTATTTATTCCTTATAAAAACAACTCCATCCTTTATTTCATTGGCAAGTTGTTGAATAGTTTTTGTTATAAATAAACTGTTCAGCTGTTTTTTTATGATCTTGTATTGGGCATGCATCGGGCAGGGCTGAGTTTCTGAGCACAATTTTAATCCCATAACACATTTTTCCAGTAATGCATCTTCACCCATTGCTTCCAACACCGAACGTGCCGGTAATTTCTTTGCAGTTACAGTAAGGAAAAAACCGCCATTGGGGCCCCGAACCGAACTGACTACTTTATTATCCTTTGTAAGTAATTGCAATATTTTAGCCGTAAAAGATTTTGGAGAATCAATGGCCTTAGCTATTTCCTCAATACCCAGCTTATTCTCTTCAGAACTTTTCTGCGCTAAAAAAATTGTTGCCCTGAGTGCGTACTCTGTTGCTTTTGAAAACATATAATTATAAAATGGAAAACTACAATATTTTAAATGGTTAGGCTAAATAATCCTGGGTATAAAATAATTAAAGACAATGTTATCTTTTATTAGTATATTTGCCTGTAACTTTTATTGTATAACCAAAGATTTTAAGAATGACTCCAACTAATACATTTTATATCAAAATGCAAAGCCACATACTTTACCTTACAATAAACACTTTTTGGAGACTACAGTACTTTGTGATGATAATCAAACAAAATAAATTAAGGGTAAACCCAAAATATTATGCATAAAACAATCATTCAATTTATACAGGAACAGGTGAGCGCCAGTATTTGCTGTATTGATGAAACCGGAAAGCCGTATTGCTTCAGTTGTTTTTATGCATTCAACAGCACTTCAGGCTTGCTTTATTTTAAATCATCCGCTCATTCGCATCATGCCGGACTGATGAAAAAAAATCAATTTGTTGCGGGTACCATATTACCAGATAAACTAAGTAAAATACTGGTGAAAGGGATACAGTTTGAAGCAATTGTTTTAGACACACAACAGCCCTTAGTTAAACAAACTTTGGGAATTTACCTTACAAAACATCCATTAGCATTGGCAATACCCGGTGATATCTGGGCCCTGCAAATCAACCGTATTAAAATGACAGACAGCACGCTGGGATTTGGTAAAAAGATCATTTGGAACAGGGATGAGTTCGCCCGGAATTTTGAATTACCATTATCCGGTGCTTATAAAATACCAGCGCATTACAACAAATGAAGCCAAACATCCTTACAATTTTAAATATCAATAGCTAAAATGTACAATTCTCCACATCATAAATTTCATATCCCGGTAATGGGTTTGTCCTATACCATTGATACCCCCATTAAAGTTGCCCGCTTTGGTATCTCATCGGTAATCTCCATAGTAGAAGACAGGCTTGT
>JANOUJ010000259.1:0-2167 GCA_031416815.1 Chitinophagaceae bacterium | reverse complement strand
GGCAACAACGAAACCTGGGACACGCACGGCGAGGCGTTCCCGCATTTGAAAGATTTTTTGTTCTCTTCTATAGCAACCGTTTGCTCCCCCCATTTACTTCCTTTGCAATCACATTTTTTACAATCAACAATTAAATCAATTACACAGGTATCGCATATCTTATCGCCACACCAACCATACATCGTTAAAATATAGGTGCCGGTTAAATTGGTGGTAAATGTTATGGTGCCGGTGCCGGTAATGGCTGGCCCTGTTGGTGGCTGCAATGAGTATGTAACCTTGCCTGCACAGGCCGTGTCTTTACAGTTATAGGAAGAAGAAACCGTGTATGTTTTATTACAATCCAGTTTTTGTGCAACACCGCAATTTAATTTTATCGGTTTTCCTCCCTGCGGATTATTCACCTTCATTTTATTATCTACAGGAGGCTTTTCTCCTTCATTGATCTCGGTTTCTCCCCAATGGCTTTTATCGCAATCACATTCCCCGCAATGTTTTATAAACAGGTCATACTTACCCGATGTGCTCTTACAACCGGTGATAATATCTGTAACAATAATATAGATCGAATGCTGGCCAAGGGTGAGTACGCCAAGATTTAAAACAGGGCCGGTAGAATGATAATTACCATCAACATACCATTGAATGGTGTACACACCGTTGTAGGTTTGTCCTGGCTTCAGGGGTAATGGTGGTATCAGCTTCACCGTGTCGCACAATGTATCACAACCGATCGGGAACAGGTCTACATAAGGCCTTTTCTTGATCGTGCCAACAAATGCGTAAGCAGTGCATCCACTGATCGAATCGGTAACTGTTACGGAATAATTTCCGGCCTGGGCTGTGGTAATACTTGGTGTTGTGGCGCCGGTGTTCCACTGGTAAAGATAGTTGCCTGCAGGTGATACGGTAGCTGACATGGTATACATCGTTCCTTCGCACATATTGGCTGGCGCATTAACGGTAAGCGTTGGGCTCAAATACAGGTACACACAAAATGTATCTCTTGCCATACAGCCGGTTGTAATATCTGTAACTGTTAATATAAACTGGTAGGTTCCCAACTGTGTTACCGAAGCGCTTGCATAGTATTGCAGGTTATTGGGGCTGAATGTAACCGAGCCCGGGCCGTTAGCCGTCCATACATAAGTATAGTTAGGATTATTGCCTCCTGCGTTTTGCAAATTAATATTATAAGGAGAAGTTCCTGTTGCACATTGCACGGTTTGTCCTTGTATATCTGCAAGTGGTTTTGGCAGGTAAACCACACTCACTGTATCGGATGTTACCGGGCAGTTATTATTGGCGCTGTTTATTGCAGTAACATAATAATTACCCGATGCATTAAAATTACACAACTGGTATGTTGGATTTGTTGCGCCGCCGATGGCCACACCATTTTGATACCATTGGTAATTGGTAAAACCAATCGTAGGATTTGTTGTGAGTGTAACAGGTGGTGCACAATCAGGGCAAATTTTTACAATGGGCGATGGGCTTATGGTTAATGGCGTTGGTATAATTACTGTTATATTTTTTGTAGCCATAAATACACAACCATACTGGTCGGTAATGTTCATGGTAATTACCGGATTAGCTGGTGTACCATTAAACGTATGCGTAATAGGATTGGTAACACCTGTTGTAGCATCTCCAAAATTCCATGCATATGAAAGAACCCCGGTTGTATAACTGCTGCTGAAAACATTGTTTGCACCTTTACAAACAGTTGATGGACCATTGATACTTAAAGGCGTGTTTGGAAAATTAAATGTAAATGGCTTGACAAGTGTACAGCCGTTTTTAGAAATGGTAAGTGTAACTGTTGGGTTACATCCAAAAGGAACAGTTAATGTTGGATTTGGAATATTGTTAGCAGATAATATACCGCAGCTGGTTGTCCATAAAATTGAATAGCCTGCATAAGCCGGTAAATAAGTTGATGCATCCTGCAATTGAACACTCCATGCATTAACACCACAACTTACTACATAGGTAAATGAATCTACCATCGGTATTGTAATATTCCGTGTGCCACAATGTACACTTCCATTGGCGCATGTCATTACTGCTATAACAGTATATGTACCTACTGTATTATACAAATGATTTCCGGTAGTGCCTCCAAAGCCATCGCCATACAACCAGGCTGTTGAAACCGGTGTGC
>JANOUJ010000258.1:0-10193 GCA_031416815.1 Chitinophagaceae bacterium | reverse complement strand
CGCTGTCGCCTTCTTTAATATCGCTTATTAATCCACTTACGTGAACGAAAGTTTCTTTGTTAGAGTCATTGTGCTTAATAAAACCGAATCCTTTTTCAGAATTGAAAAACTTAACGGTGCCTTGTTGTTTGTCCATTTTTTTAATTGTATTGTATTAATAATGTGCAAATATAGTCTTTTAGTGCTAATTGAGCAGATTTTTATTAAACTGTGCCGTATTTACTTTTGCAGGCAGTGAAAAAAATGGTAATTTTATGGCCAGCAATTGCCTGCCTTTCTATAGTTTTAAAATTATTTTTTATGCAGAATAAACCAGCCACTGTAATTACAGGAACCGGTTGTTATATACCCGATTTCGTTAAAACAAACCGGGACTTTACCGGCCATAATTTTTATGCCGAGGATAATAAGATTTTAGATATTGAACCGCATATCATTGTAGAAAAATTCAAAAAAATTACCGGAATTGAAGAACGGCGTTATGCAGACTCTAACATTGATTCGTCTGATATGGGGGCTATTGCCGCCCAAAGAGCCATTGAAGATGCAAAGTGCGACCCTGAGACCATTGACCAGATCATTGTGGCCCACAATTTTGGGAATGTGATTAAGCATACTATCCAAACCGATGCCATGCCTGCACTGGCGGCAAGGGTAAAGCATGCATTGAAAATAAAAAATCCTTCCTGCATTCCTTATGATATTTTGTTTGGGTGTCCTGGCTGGATACAGGGCGTAATACAGGCCGATGCTTATTTTAAAGCAGGCCTGGCAAAAAAGTGTTTGGTGATAGGCACCGAAACTTTGTCCCGGGTACTGGATATGTATGACAGGGATAGTATGATCTTTTCGGATGGGGCCGGAGCCTGTATAGTGGAGGTTAAGGAAAGCAATGAAACCGGTTCAGGTATTTTGGGATGCAGTGTACAATCACATTGTGGCGATGAGGTGAATTATTTAAATTTGGGTAAATCTTATTATCCTGATTCAGATCCACGTGTACGTTATATAAAGATGAAAGGTAGAAAAGTGTATGAATATGCCATGAAGCATGTACCTGAAGCGATGAAAATTTGTCTTGATAAAAGTGGCATTGATATTAATGAACTGAAGAAGGTCTTTATACACCAGGCCAACGAAAAAATGGACGAGGCAATCATTAAAGAATTGTACAAATTGTATGGTATCTCAAATGCACCAGAACACATTATGCCGATGAGTATACATCATCTTGGCAACAGCTCCGTCGCAACTGTACCTACTTTACTGGATATGGTAAGGAAAGGATTGATGCCTGAGCATGCCTTACATGACGGGGATGTGATCTTGTTTGCATCCGTAGGAGCCGGTATGAATGTTAATGCGATTTGTTACCGGGTTTAAACTGAATTTGCTAGGGCGATAGCCCAGCCATTAAGTTATTAATACATACGCATTTAAAAAATTCGGTTAAGAGCCTTAATTAGCCTACCTTTGCAAGAAATTACTATATGGTAAACGAAATGATCTCCAAGTTTTTAGAGCCGGCTCACCTGGCTAAAACAGCAATTAAGATTGAGTTTAAAAAGCGAAATACCATTGTTGGTATTTTTGTTGATGGCAATGATTATGAAGATCTTAAGGCAAAAAATTTCTGGCGTATTGTGTCGGAATCCAATATTCCGGAGTGGAAGAAAACAAATGATAATAAGTTAGCCAAGATTTTCAGCGGCTCTGAATTTACAAGAATTACAGTAGCCAAAGAAAAGAAAGAGGCAGTTGCATAAATATCGATTCGGTCGGTATAAAACTTTCTTAATTAAAAGGACACATTTTAAATGTGTCCTTTTATTATTCAATACGGACTAGAAGTTTCTTCCTCCTGTGCCTCGTGCCTTAGGCAATGCTTTTCTGGGAATTTTTTGATCAAGCTGTGCGGTGTTATACACAAATGCAGCTATAACTGTGGCAGCCTGTTTTAGATCTTCTGGTACCAGGTGATCATAAGTATCCATATTGGTATGGTGGGTACGGGTATTGTATTCAATCTCATCCTGTATAAACTGGAAACCCGGAATGCCAATAGCGTCAAATGCCTGGTGATCTGTTCCGCCGGTATTATCAATCGTTACCGTTTTGGCATCAAGGTCATAAAAAGGTTCGAGCCATTTTGAAAAGATGGGACCTGCCGCAGCATTGCCCTGTAAATAAATACCCCTTACTTTTCCCGTGCCGTTATCCAGGTTATAATAAGCTGAAACTTTTGCATGATCGGGTTTTAATACCATATCTGCCGGATCAGCAAAATGATTCTTTACATAATTGCGTGAGCCATGTAATCCCTGTTCTTCACCGCTCCATAAAGCTATTCGGATGGTTCTTTTAGGTTGCAGGCCTGCGGTTTTTAATATTCTTACTACTTCCATCATTACCGCACAACCTGCAGCATTATCCGTTGCGCCGGTTGCGCCCTGCCAGCTATCTAAGTGGCCACCAAGCATAACGATCTCATCCTTCAGGACGGGATCAGTACCGGGAATTTCAGCTACCACATTATATCCTTTAATATCCTTATCATAGAATTTGGTTTTTACATCTGCTTCCAGCTCTACTTTTTCTCCTGCTGCAACCAAACGTTGTACCCTTAAATAATCATCGCTTGATAGCATGATCCATGCATAATTATTTTCTGCCCCTTTATCAACCGAGCCGCCATTTTGTACAAACAAGGTTCCATCATTTCCTCTTCCATTCATACTTAAAACCAGTGCAGGTTTCTCTATATTGTAAAACCCGTTCATCTGCCGTGCAAGTGCCTGCTGCTGCCTTCTTGCTGCCATCGCTTCGGGGCTTACATTTCTTGCACCTCTTCTTTGTGCTGTATCAGGTTTTGAATTTGCCATTTTAGTAAGCTCTTCCTCAGTAAACCTTCCTCCATCTGCGGTAAAAGATGGGCGAAGTGTATCATTTGAATAGAACATAACGATCTTGTCTTTGATCTTACCAGAATAATTCTGGTAAAGTTCTGCCGAATCTTTTGCTTTAATAAGTATTACATCGCTGCTGAAAATCTTTTTGCCGGGTGTACTTCCTGTCCATGCACGTGGTATGGCTATCATGGGTGAATAGTAAGGAGCAGTCATGGCAATATAGCAGCGTGTTTGTTCCCAGCCTGTACCAAAATCTCCCCAGGGTTCTATTGCTGCGTTAACAAGCCCCATTTTTATCAGCTCATCTTTTGCCCAGTTGGCCGCCCTGAAAAATCCCGGAGAGTTGGTTAATCTTGGCCCGCTTACATCCGTCAGATTAAATGCAAAATTCATTACTTTGGAATTTTCAAGACCTTCTTTCCTGATCTTTGATGTAGCATCGGTTTGTGCGTACAGTAAGTTGCCAGATATGCAACAGACCAATGCTAACAGTATTGTTTTTCTCATGTTGTTGGTTTTAATAATTGAAGTTTTCAATTTACGCCTATAAAATTAGTATACAATCAAATTGTGATGAGGGCTTAAATAATTTTTGTGCCCGGCACTTCCATGATAATATTTTCTCCATACCAACCGGCTGGGGTTTGGTAACCTGTTTTAAAATTTCCTTCAAGTATCTTTTTGCTGATAAGCAGACTGCTCTGGGCTGTTAAAGTATATCCATCCAGGCAACTGATACTGGCGGTTAATTTATTACCCGATGCATTGGTTACTTCGCCCCAAACCATGCTGCTGCTCTTGTGTCTTTGTTCATCCGAAGGCCCCGCAGGCATAGCTTTTATTTTTTTTCTTATGATATTTCGAACAAGGCTGGTTCTTAATAACCAGTTGAATGCCCATTGAAATTTGAGTGCACGATAAACCTTTGGTGCAATGCCGGTATAGGTTTCAATATTGGGTATACCAGTTGTAGTATACGCAGTTGAAATATCTCCCCAGGGAATGGTCATCACAAATATTTTTTTTGTTCCGAAATTCACCCACATCCCTTTTTGGCCTAAAGGCTTTCTCACGATCTTTCCGTTTTTCCTGGCCGTACCACCTTCGCCGATCTTGCCAGTCATGGTTATTGCTGTGCCATGCGATAAGCCACCACCAAGGGATGCAAAAGCCAGTTTTAAATGTGTAGCATCAGGCATTTTATTTTTCAATTGAAGTGCAATGCAATCTGTGGGCACCACATCAAAACCCACGCCGGGCATCACCATAATATTTTTTTCTTTTGCTGTAGTATCATATTTTTTCAGCATTTCAAAAACAGATATGTCTCCATTAATATCAATATAATGAACACCGGTTTGTAGACAGGCTTCAATCATTTGTTTTGCAGTGTAAACATAAGGCCCTGCAGCATGCAGTACCAACTTAACTTCTGATAAAGCATTTTCTAACGCTGCTTTATTATCAAGATCAACGATGCGGTAAGGGAGTTTTAATTCATCAGCAAGCGGTTTGATATTGGCTTCTGTTCTGCCTGCAAGAATTGGTTGTAAATTATAGGTTGCCGCAAGTTTAGCAATAAGTTTACCGGTATAACCATTGGCACCGTACAGCAGGAATTGATTTTGCATGATGAAAATTACAATTATTTACAGCGTTAATAAAACAAAAAATCCATCCGTCAACTGGCGGATGGATTTTCCAAGTTATATATTTTCCGGTTTAAACTTTCTCTTCCAAATAACTCTCCATCGGTTCGCAGGTGCAGATCAGGTTCCTGTCGCCGTAAGTATTATTGATGCGTGCAATAGAAGGCCAGAATTTATTTTTTGAAACATAAGCCAGCGGGAAAGCCGCTTCCTGCCTGCTGTAAGCACGTTTCCATTCATTGGCACAAATTACCTGTTGCGTATGCGGCGCATTCTTTAAAGCATTGTCAACCTTATCTGATTTGCCTTCTTCAATGGCTTTAATTTCATTATAAATGCTGATCAGTGCTTCGCAAAAGCGGTCAAGTTCCCCTTTATCCTCACTTTCTGTAGGTTCGATCATAATGGTGCCTGGTACCGGGAAACTCATAGTTGGTGCATGAAAGCCATAGTCCATCAATCGCTTAGCCACATCCTCAGCTTCAATACCAGCAGTGGTTTTAAACGGCCTCAGGTCAACAATAAATTCATGTGCACAAAATCCGTTGGCACCGGTATATAGAATCGGATATAATTTTTCAAGCCTCGCCTTCATGTAGTTTGCATTCAGTATAGCATACTCAGTCGATTTTTTAACACCTTCGGCACCCAACATTTTTATATAGGCATAACTGATCAGTAAAATACTGGCACTGCCATAAGGGGCTGCACTCACTGCCGTCGTGAGTTGTGAGTCGTGAGTCGTGAGTTCTGACGTCTCACTATTCACGATTGACGAGTGGCCAGGGAGGTACGGCTTTAGTTTATCATTAACACAAATTGGCCCAACTCCCGGCCCGCCACCGCCATGTGGTATAGCAAATGTTTTGTGTAAATTCAAATGACAAACATCAGCCCCAATCATACCCGGACTGGTCAATCCAACCTGTGCATTCATATTGGCACCATCCATATATACCAATCCGCCGTTATCATGTATAAGCTGGCAAATGTTTATGATGCCTTCTTCAAATACACCATAAGTACTTGGGTAAGTAACCATCAATGCAGCTAAATTATCTCTATGTGCTTCTGCTTTTAATTTCAGATCTTCTACATCAATATAACCTTTCTCATCACTCCTTACCACCACCACTTTCATACCGGCCATAATTGCACTAGCAGGATTTGTACCATGGGCCGAGATCGGTATCAACACAATATTTCTATGACTTTCATTCCTGTTTGCATGATATGCCCTGATAGTAAGCAAACCGGCATATTCGCCCTGGGCGCCACTATTGGGTTGTAACGAGCAGGCTGTAAAGCCGGTTATCTCTGATAAATAGTCTTCCAGTTTACTGATCATGTATTGGTAACCTTCGGTTTGCGCTGCAGGTGCAAATGGATGTATAGCACTGAACTCAGGCCAGCTAACAGGGATCAATTCAGTTGCAGCATTCAGCTTCATGGTACAACTTCCCAAACTGATCATCGAAGTATTTAAACTCAGATCTTTATTCTCAAGCGATTTAATATAACGCATCATCTCACTCTCACTGTGGTGGGTATTAAAAACCGGGTATGTTAGGTAAGCTGAAGTTCTTTTGCCAAACAAGGCATCTGCTGCATCAAAAAACAGCTTGAATTTTTTAGAGCCAACTGTATTAAAAATGGCTGCAAGATTTTTTTCTGTTTCGCTAATATAATTGCTGGTAACTTCGTCAACAGATAAACTTACCGTGCCATTAACATTATAATGGAAGTTTGCTTCGTTGTCTTCTGCTGTTTTTCTAAAGGCATTAATATCTGCAACTTCGAAAGTGATGGTATCAAAAACTTCATTCGTTAGCACTTTTACACCGATGTTTTGTAAACCTTTTGCAATAGCCGCAGTTAAAACATGAATGCGCTGTGCAATTTTTTTCAATCCTTGTGGACCGTGATATACGGCATACATAGCCGCCATATTGGCCAGCAAAGCCTGTGCAGTACAAATATTGGAAGTTGCCTTTTCTCTTTTAATGTGTTGCTCTCTGGTTTGCAAAGCCATACGCAATGCACGGTTGTTCTGGGCATCAATACTTACGCCAATGATGCGGCCCGGTATGCCACGCTTAAACTCATCTTTAGTTGCAAAGAAAGCTGCGTGAGGCCCGCCATAACCCAGCGGTACACCAAAACGCTGTGCAGATCCAACCGCAACATCCGCTCCCAATTCTCCCGGAGGTGTTAATAAGGTAAGCGCCAGCAGATCGGTTGCCATTACCACGTAACCATTCACTGCATGAACTTTGTTTATAAAATCACGGTAATCTTCCACCGAGCCAATGCTGTTTGGATATTGAACAATGGCGCCGAAATAATTTTCATCTAGTGTAGCTGTTTTGTAATCGCCATAAACCAACTCAATGCTAATGGGTGTTGCTCTTGTAAGTAGAACTTCTTTAGTTTGTTCAAAAACGTGTTGATCAACAAAGAACTTTGGCGATGAAATATTTTCCGATTTATTTTTTTGATGAAACAACATGGCCATAGCTTCGGCAGCTGCAGTGGCTTCATCCAGCAAGCTTGCGTTAGCTAATTCCAAACCCGTCAAATCGCAAACCATGGTTTGATAGTTAAGCAAACTTTCCAGGCGCCCCTGTGATATCTCAGCCTGGTAAGGCGTGTATTGGGTGTACCATCCCGGGTTTTCAAAAACGTTACGTAAGATAACACTTGGAGTGATCGTATTGTAATAGCCTTGGCCTATATAGGTTTTAAAGACCTTGTTTTTTGCAGCTATTTTTTTCAGTTCATTCAGGTATTCAAATTCAGTCTGCGCCACCGGAAGCTGTAAAGACTTTTTTAAACGGATGGCTGCAGGCACAGTTTTATCGATCAATTCATCCAGACTATTGATGCCAATTGTTGTAAGCATCTCATTTTTTTCTGCTTCATTGGTGCCAATGTGGCGACCTGCAAATTCGTACTGCTGTTCTTTAAAAAGATTCATACTTGCTGCGGTGGTTTAACCCCTCTCTCCGCCGCGGCGGAGGAAATGGAGTAGATTATGGTTTAGTTTTTTTGTGGGCCAAACAGAATAATATCTATGGAGCTTCATTGGCGTCGCACTCTTGTACTGCATAACTTTGCTGAGCTTTAATTTTGTTTTGCTGTACATGGTCAGACGAGGGCGTCAGACCATGTACGGGCCGCAAATTTACGAAAACACAACAAGAGTTAATGCTAATAAGTTCGCTACTTTTGCCCATTGGAAATTTTTGGTAGATAAAAACCAAAACACCTGCGTATATGGAAGAGGAATTATTACATAACTGGGAAAAGAAATCTGCCGATCATCAAAAACTGTATAAGCAATATTTACACCGGGCCGATAAACGGAAAGTGCTGAAACTGCTGCCAGACCTGCACGACGAAGCTTTTGAAAAAATTGATTGCCTGCAATGTGCAAATTGCTGTAAAAGCTATTCGCCCCGGTTTAAAACGCCCGATATTAAACGTATTGCCAAATATCTGCAAATGAAGGAAGGTGACTTTATCAACACATATTTGTTTATTGACAGTGAGGGCGATTATGTTTTAAGGTCAAAGCCCTGCCCATTTTTAGGGGCCGATAATTACTGCACTATTTACGAAGAGCGCCCATCAGATTGCCATCGTTTTCCTTATACCGATGAAGATGTATTGATCAAGCGCCAACAACTCACACAAAAAAACAGCAGCTTTTGCCCTATTGTTTATTATGTGCTGGAGAAGTTGATAGCTTTGAAATAGAGGTTCTCGGTGTCAGGACACTACGCACCGATTTTAAACTCATGAACTTTTTGCGTATCATGTAATCTTAAGTTTGGAGAGTATCCAAAGTGGCAGACACCTTTGACTATTTCGCCGCCAACTCAGCATAAGCAGCGCCCAGCGGCCTTTCAATGCCATCGCCTTTCCATTCTGGGGAGCCCGGAATTTCCTTTGCCTTTAAAATTTCTTCTTTTGTTTTGCCTAACCTTATTTCAGATTCTGTAAATTTTAATAGATTGCCCAGGTAATTGCCAAATGCTTTCAGGTCATCAGCCTTTAGCAAAACTTCGTATCCGGCAGCGGCGTGACCGCAAACAAATTGTGTATTGGTATCGAAAGTTGCAATAGCCTTATCCAACAACATTATCCAGTTGGCTATATTGGCGCCAGATGTTTTATCAATATAGGGATGGCGACGGTTAAAGACCAAATCACCCATGTGTGCAACGTTTCCTTTCTCAAAATGAATTATGGAATCCCCATTGGTATGAGCTGCCCCAAAATAATGGGCTTTTATGGTTTCTTTGTGCACTTTGGTACTCCAGCCTTCGGCACCAAAAGTCGTATCTGGTACATGAAATTTATCAGCAGCCAATTTTTGTTCACCAGCAGACCTTAATTGGTTGGCTTTTGAATTTGCATGAGCTACCACATGCTCAGCAATTCCTTTAAAAGCAATATTACCCCCGGAATGATCGCCATGATGATGGGTGTTGATGAGATATTTAAAAGGCTTTTTGTTTTTCTTTTTCAACTCTTCTATTAAATGCCCCGCTGTATCCGGAAATTGTGAATCTACCACCACAATCCCTTTTTTGGTGAGCAGGAAGACGATGGTACCACCTTTTTCGGTAAAGATGCCGATATCATTTGTAAGCATCTTTATCTTCCAGGCCGGATCGAATAATAACGAGGCCAATGAACTTTGGTTAAGTAATGCAAGTCCGGCAAGGGTTAAGCCTGTATTTCGAACAAATGATCTCCGTTGCATAAAATGATTTTAAAATTACAATTTACAAAAGAAATGAGAACACAAAACTATTTGTTTAGTCCTTATTCTTTATAAGGGTATAATATTTTAAACGCTTCATAGATACTATTATGCAAAATAGTTGCGTGGTTTTCTTTAAGCATAGGAACAAAATCAACCTTTACATTTTTCTTACCTGAATTTTTTATAGCTGTTACCAGGTTGGCGGCACCTTCTTCCATTTCTTTTCCTTCGGCTCCTACCGAAACATACACCCATTTTTTATTGTCTGTTTGCCCGGCCAACAGGGTGGGAGCATTCCTTAATAGCGATTCGTCATCCCACCAAAGGCTGGGACTTACAATTATATAATTTAAAAAAAGGTCAGGCTTTTTTAGCAAAATTTCTGATGCTAACAAACCTCCTAATGACTGACCTAACAAAAAGGAAGTGTCGTTCGTTCTGTAATTGCTTTTTATATAAGGCTGTAATTCCTGTTCAATAAAAGCAATAAATTTTGCTGAACCACCGGTTGTAGGGTAAGCTTTTTTATCGGATGCTTTTTTCGTAGGAAAAGTAAAATCCCGTTTCCTGTCAACATTGGCAATGCCTACAACGATGGTCTTTGGCATTTTAAACGTCATATTGAAAAATTGAACCAGCCCCACAAAATGCAGGAAGTCTTCATTAGCCGAGCCATCCAGTAAATAAATGACGGGGTATTTTTCTTTATCGTTATAGCCTTGGGGTAAATAAATGTTTAATGTTCTGTTCTCTTCAAGAACCGCAGATTTTAATGTTGCAATCTGTCCAATAGTGAAAGGTTTAGTGGCCGTTTGAGCATGTATGTTCAATGACGAAACAGCCAAGAGCAGAATTGTAAAA
>JANOUJ010000257.1:0-6489 GCA_031416815.1 Chitinophagaceae bacterium | reverse complement strand
TGGATGCCCGAATTTTAAGGTAAGGAAGGAAATAAACTGCTAAAGCTGATAGAAGAGCCACCACCGAATACACTGTTCATTCTGGTTGCCGAAAACGAAGACCTGATTCTGCCTACCATTTTATCCCGAACACAACTCGTAAAAATTCCGCTGCTTACCAATATGGAAGTTGAAGTGGCCCTTGAACTGAACGCCGGCGTAAAAATTGAAAAAGCCCAGCAAATTGCCATTCTTGCCGAAGGCAACTACCGGGAAGCACTTCAATTATTGCAACATGCCGACGACGATTGGGAAGTAATGCTCCGGGAATGGCTGAATGCCATTATACGCACCGGACCCGTTGCCCAGGTAAAATGGATAGATGAAACCGCCAAGCTCGGCCGGGAAAAGCAGAAGCAGTTCCTCAAATACTTTATTCACCTCCTGGAAGAAGCGGTAAGGTTAAGAGTAATGGAAACCACAAACAACCAACAACAAACCACCAACCAAATCGATTTTGCCAACCGCCTCAACAAACTTTGCGATCTTGGCCAGCAGGAGGCCATCATCAACGAACTAGACAAGGCCAGCTACTATATTGAACGTAATGCCAATGCTAAAATGTTATTTCATGCACTTTCCATCAGGTTATACCACATTATTAATAACAAATCGCTAATTTTGGTGAATTGAGGAATTTGAGCCGGGGTGTAGGTTTTACTAAGAAAGATTATTTTGTAGTCAACATATAATCAATATTCAACATCGTTGTGTCACTCACTTGTACGGCATACCATACTTCGACTTCGCTTAGTACGGAACTTTAACTGCCGAATATAGAACTTCAGTAAAAGAGTGCGACGCCAATGAAGCCAAATAGTAATTCTCCTGCCGGGCTCCCAAAAATTTTTCATTTTTAATTATTAATTCTTAATTACCAATTATATGGGATGTGGAAGCGGAGGTTGCGGAACCTCAAAAGACGGAGCACCGGGTGGATGCCAGAGCCATGGCAGCTGCTCAACTGGCGGTTGTAACCGCATGAATGTGCATGACTGGCTGGCCAACCTGCCTTTCAGCGATCCGGAAGGCGGTTGCAGAATTATTGAAGTGAGCTTTAACAACGGCAGCCGTAAAGATTTTTACCGAAACATTACTTTACACCATTACGAAAAAGGTGATATGATCGCTGTGGAAGGCGTGAGTGGTTTTGATGTAGGCATGGTAAACATAACCGGTGAGTTGGTACGCCTGCAAATGAAAAAGCGCAAGGTTGATGAAAAAAGTCCGGATATAAGAAAAGTTTTACGCCGTGCTACCGAAGCAGATATTGCAAAGATGCTTGAATCGAAAGCCCGGGAAGCACAAGTACTTATACGCAGCCGTGCCATGGCACGCCAGCTAAAGCTAGACTTAAAAATGGCCGAAGTGGAAGTACAGGCCGATAGCCGAAAAGCAACTTTCTTTTATATTGCTGATGACCGTGTCGACTTCAGGGAACTGATAAAATTATACGCATCCGAATTTAAAGTAAAGGTAGAAATGCGCCAGATAGGCGCCCGCCAGGAAGCCGGAAAAGTAGGCGGAATAGGCAGTTGCGGCCGTGAGCTTTGCTGCAGCAGCTGGCTAACAGATTTTAAAAGTGTAAATACCAATGCGGCCCGTTACCAGAATTTAAGCATCAATCAAACCAAATTAAGCGGCCAGTGCGGCAGGCTTAAATGTTGCCTGAATTACGAGTTGGATACTTATATGGACGCCCTGCAGTTTTTCCCCGATGATTCTGACATGTTGGAAATGGAAAAGAGCCGTGCCTTTCTCGTAAAAAAAGATATTTTCCGCAACCTGATGTGGTACACCATGCCCGACAGCAACAAACAATACCCCTTAACCATTGAAAGGGTTAAAAAAATAAAGGAATTAAACAAACAGGGTATTCGCCCCACTGACCTGGAGCCGGTAGAAGTAGTCAGCAACAAACCAAAAGAAATAGAACCTACCTATGCCGATGTGGTTGGCCAGATAAGTTTGAAGACACTGGAAAAAACCAGCCGCAAAAGAAGAGACCAGGAGAGAGGCCCGAATCAACCGTCACGAAACAGGCAAGGCGGAGGCGGAGGTAACCAGCAATCCGGTGGATCAGGCGGACAGGGACAAAACCATTCGCAAAACCCTGGCGGCAATCAACAAAATCGTGGAGGTGGCGGTGGGAACCAGCAGCAAGGTGGTAATCAAGGTAATCGTGGTGCAGCAAACCAGGGGCAAGGTGGGGGAGGTAATCAACAAAGCCGTTCGTCCGCAGGATCCGGTGGACAAGGCCCTGGTGGTAATCGCCAACAAGGCAATAACAATCCGGGGAGGCAAAATAAAAACCGCGGCAATCAAAACAGGGGTGGTGGACAAGGTGGTCAGCAAAGGCCCAATCAAAATCCCGGTAATACCAGCGGAGAAAAAAATAACTAAGGTTTAAAGAGAACGTCGGGGTTTTACATCCGGCGTTTTTTAATTTAGCAGTGTAAAAACGTCCATGTCAATAACAGTAAACAACCTTACAAAAAATTACGGCTCACAAAAAGCCGTTGATGACATTTCTTTTACTGTAAATAAGGGAGAGATTGTTGGTTTCCTGGGGCCAAATGGTGCAGGCAAGTCAACTACCATGAAGATCATTACAGGTTATTTACCCGCAAGTGCTGGCTCCACAACAGTTTGCGGCATTCCGGTTACAGAAAACAGCAACGAAACAAAAAAGAAAATTGGTTATTTACCGGAATCAAATCCTTTGTATTACGATATGTATGTACGGGAGTACCTGGACTTTGTTACCAATGTTCACACCGTAAAAAATAAAAAAGAAAAGATAGAAACAGTGATAAATACAGTTGGTTTAACTGTGGAAGCCAATAAAAGAATAGGCCAGCTAAGTAAAGGCTTTAAACAACGGGTTGGTTTGGCCGCCGCCCTGATACACGACCCCCAAGTGTTGATATTAGATGAACCCACCACGGGCCTGGACCCCAACCAAATAATAGAAATTAGAGAGCTGATACAAAAACTGGGAGCCGATAAAACTGTTTTGTTCTCCTCTCATATTTTGCAGGAAGTACAGGCCATTTGCGACCGGGTGATCATCATTAACAAAGGAAAAATTGTGGCTGATGATATACTCAGTAATCTTGCCGGTAAAAAACAATTTAATGAATTAAGGCTGGAAATAAAAGAAGTAGTGCAGCAGGAAATTTTCGATGATATTAAAAACATAAAACAACTGAATGCCAATACGTGGATTTTTAGAACCGATGATGCAGATGCCTTAAAAAGAAAGCTGATAGAAATTACGCTGAATAAAAATCTCAACATCATTTCATTACAAAGCGAAACCGGCGGAAGTTTAGAAGATATTTTCAGAACTTTGACAGCAAACTGACAATAGACAACCAATAACGTTTAACATTTAACCATTAACAAATTAAACCAACAATGAGCTACATCGCATCCATTCATGCCCGCCAGATATTAGACAGTCGTGGCAATCCAACTGTAGAAGTAGATATTTTAACCGAGAACGAACATTTGGGTCGGGCTGCCGTACCAAGTGGTGCCAGCACCGGTATACATGAGGCTGTGGAATTACGCGACGGCAATAAAAAAATATACGGAGGCAAAGGCGTACTTAAAGCAGTTAAGAATGTTAATACCATTCTTGCAGATAATTTATTAGGATGGGATGTTGCCGATCAAACCGGTATTGATGCTATGATGATAGCTTTGGATGCAACGCCCAATAAAGGAAAACTGGGAGCCAATGCAATACTTGCTGTAAGTATGGCCGTTGCCAAAGCTGCGGCATTGGAAGCCAATCTTCCATTGTACCGTTATATTGGCGGCACCAATGCAAAAATTTTGCCCATCCCCATGATGAACATTTTAAACGGCGGATCACATGCGGATAATAAAATTGACTTCCAGGAATTTATGGTTATGCCGGTTGGTGCTTCAAGTTTCAGCGAAGGTTTGCGTTGGGGGGTTGATATTTTTCATGCCCTGAAAATAGTACTTAAGAAAAAAGGATACAGCACCAATGTGGGTGATGAAGGTGGCTTTGCACCAAATATTCAAAGCAATGAAGAAGCCATTGAAACCGTGATGACAGCTATAACGGCTGCAGGTTATAAGGCAGGTTCACAAATAGCCATAGCACTGGACCCCGCTGTTAGTGAAATGTACGACAAAACAAAAAAAGTTTATCATTTTCATAAAAGCGACGGCAAAAAATTAAGCAGCGAAAAAATGGTTGATTATTGGGCCAATTGGGTTAAACAATATCCCATCATCTCCATCGAGGATGGTATGGCTGAAGATGACTGGAAAGGCTGGAAATTGATGACCGATAAACTGGGCAAAAAAATTCAATTGGTAGGTGATGACCTATTTGTAACCAATGTAACCCGTTTGGAAAGAGGCATTAATGAAGGTATTGGCAATGGACTGCTGGTGAAAGTAAACCAGATAGGCACCATTACAGAAACCATCAATGCGGTAAGTATGGCGCAGCAAAATGGCTTTAATACCATCATGAGCCATCGTAGCGGCGAAACTGAAGATACAACCATTGCCGACCTGGCTGTAGCACTAAATTGTGGTCAAATTAAAACCGGCTCTGCATCAAGAACTGACCGCATGGCTAAATATAACCAGTTGATCAGGATTGAAGAAATCCTGGGTGAAAGTGGTATATATCCAAAAGGAAAGATTAAATTTGGAAGCCCATCCTAAGTCTCCGATGTATCGGAAGACTTTGAAACAGTTCAACAATGCAAAAACTTTCAGAAAATACAGACGCCCTTAAGACCGCTTACAGGAAGGGTTTGGGAAAACTTTCCTGGCTTACTAATAAATACCTGCTTACGGGAGTTTTTTTTGTGGTTTGGATGCTTTTTTTTGATCCAAAAGATCTTTTATCAGATTTTGAACGCCGGGACAAGCTAAATGGATTGCAAAAAAGCGAGCAACATTTAAAGACACTGATCACAGAATCGCACCAGGAACTTAATTTATTGAAGAATAACGCCCAAAGTATCGAAAAATATGCCAGGGAAAAATACATGATGAAAAAAGACAACGAAGACCTTTTTATAGTGAAGCCAGCCCCCGAAAACAAATAATTTTAAGCTAAAAACAATATTCCCGTGTAACTGCCGTTTAATAACCGGATAATGATATTTAATTTCTTAACACAAGCAACTCAACCTTAACATGCACAATTTTACGCCGGAAGATCTGATACAGTATTTGTATAATGAGACTTCCCTGGAACAAACAGCCCAAATTAAGGCTGCTTTGGAAACAGACTGGAGCTTGCGTGAAAAATTTGAAGTGATAACCTCGGCCCATAGCAGGCTGGAAGCACTGAAAATGTCACCAAGCCAGCAAACAATTGACAATATTTTAAGTTATGCCGAAAAAGCCGTGGCGGAACTTACTCCACAAGCTTAGTTCAGTCATACTTTTAATGTAATTTTATTCTCCCCTCCAAAAGCGGGGAGATTTTTTTTATGACAGAAAAAGAACGGTACCGTTTTTTTATAGATTATTTCTTAGAACATGCTCCCGATGCCGAGACAGAATTAATATACGATGACCCGTTTCAACTTCTGGTAGCTGTCATCTTATCGGCCCAGTGTACCGATAAAAGGGTAAATTTAACTACCCCAAAAATATTCGAAAAATACCCTGATGCTGCGGCAATGAGCAAAGCAACCTTTGAAGACCTGTTTCTACTGGTTAAAAGCATCTCTTACCCAAACAATAAAACGAAACATTTAATAGGTATGGCCAACATGCTATTAGAAAGATTTAACGGTCAGGTACCTATGACTGTTGACGCATTGGTACAATTACCCGGCGTAGGCCGTAAAACAGCCAACGTAATAACATCGGTGGTAGATAACCAGCCAAATATGGCTGTAGATACACATGTTTTCAGGGTAAGCGCCCGGTTGGGTTTAACAAAAAATGCTAAAACTCCATTGGCCGCAGAAAGACAATTAATTAAAAATTTACCGGTACCTTATGTTCATATTGCCCATCATTGGCTGATACTTCACGGGAGATATATTTGCATTGCCAGAAATCCCCGGTGCAGCGAATGTGGTTTAAATAGTATCTGTAAATTTGTGAAGAAAACTTTGAAAAGTTGATTTAGAATTGCAGAATAATCGTTTTATTTGCATGATATAGCTGATCCTTTTAAAACCCCAGCCAATATATTTAAAAAAGGATATAATTACATGAAAAAAGTCACTATAGTTTTCAGCGTTATTTTAATGCTTACCTTATCTGTTGAAAAAGCCTCGGCTCAGTATTATTTTTACGACAATAAGTATTACGACAATCCTATCACGTTTGAGCTGGGCGGCTCAATTGGCCTTATGAATTGCCTGACCGATCTTGGAGGTAACAAAGGTGTAGGAAAAAAATTCGTAAAAGACCTGAACCTGGGTAAAACAA
>JANOUJ010000256.1:0-3660 GCA_031416815.1 Chitinophagaceae bacterium | reverse complement strand
TTGTATTTCACTCAACATCGTTGTGTCACTCACTTTTACCGCATACCCATATTCAACTTTTATCTAAGCGTAGGTTGCCGTTAATTTATTTGTTCTTCCTTGCCCGCCAAAGCATTAGCGGAGGAGGGCTCCGGTTTTGCAATTGTTTTTCTAGCGACAGCCAATTTTATTTTTATTTATTCTTCAATAAGTATGCTTTTTTTATTAAATCCAGTTTTGGAAAAGTATCTAAAAATGCTGAACGGTTTTTATACATAGTTTCTTCGTGCCTGAATACATTATCTCCGTATCCGGAATAAAGTGAATCAACTACTCCCATGCCTTTTGTTACATGACCAAAGGGAGGATAACCAATAACGCCTTTTGCTTCTCTTGTATCAAGTTCTATGTTATCCTTAAGGTTGATAAACAAAGCAAAGTCACGACTGTCTTTGCCATCCCCTGCAAAAGCTATGGCACCTCTTTTATTACTTGATATAACCTTTTCATCAGGCACTTTAAATGCTCCCCATTTGTGGTGAATGGCCGTATCTGAAATTCCAAATTGGGCAACCCAGTTTGGCCGAACTCTATAAAACAAGGTATTATCATAAAGCCGATGTTTTAATAATTGATAAAACCTGTCCACAGCAAGCGGTGAAAACTCCCGGGTTATTTGCAGATCAAAAGAACCTTTTGATGTTTCAAACCTGGCCGCAAAAATTTCCGGTGCTCTCTCATTTGTCCAGCTTGATTTGAACACAGGTTTTGAACATCCTGTAATTATAATAAAGAGCATCATTATTTTTTTCATAAGCAGTTAATTAGTTTATTTTCTTTTCTCCTCAGAAGCTTCAGCGGAGGAGGGCTCCAGTGTTGCAATGGTTTTCTTCGCTGCCGCCAACCTTATCTTTTTATTCTTCTCTACCAACCTGTTTGTTATCCAATGCTCCAGCCGGTGATGCAGGGGGATCAGCAATGCCGCAATGCAAACCATGATACCTAACATTAGAACAGGGGAGTGATGTGTAAAATTTGCAAGGTATGGATGGATGAGCAGGTTGATGAATTCAAAAACAATGAGTAAGGAAAGTACGCCTAAGAATTGTATAAGTTTTTGATTGGCCACAATGGAATGGCTGAGCAAAAGAAAAATGATTACAAATGCAACAAGTCCCAAAGCGATGGCTGCGTATTGGAGGTTTTGCTTGCGTTCTTCATTTGCTCTTAATTTTTCAGTCTTTCTTTCCTGCTGGCGAAGGATTTCATTAAAAGATAGGTTTTCGATCTGCTTTATTTTTTCTTTGCTAAACATACTGTCTTTGCCTGCCACTGCTAATTTATAATAGTAAAAACTTTTATTTATATCCTGCTTTTCATAAAAAGCAGATAATAAACCTGCGGATTTAAATATCAGGTCTCCATTATTGTATAATTGGGCCGACTTTAAACCTTTTTCAGCATATACTATGCAGGAATCTAATTGGCCTGATTGCCGGAATAATGTTGCCATGCCCATATATATATCTGGCAGTGCAAACACGTACCCTGCAGAAAAGGGTATTGCCATTCGATAATTTACTAATGCAAGTGCTGTGTTACCAAGTTGGTTATGAATATCTCCTAAAGTGTATAATGAGTTGGTTAGTGCATTCGAATCATTGGATGCAAGAGCATGCTGGTAACTTTGATTTCCATAAAATAAAGCTGAATCAGGATTTCCTAGTTGTAAATAGGCTCTTGCGGCATCATAAGATTGTATGGCGTTGCTGCGGATATTTTTTGTACTTCTTGTAATAGCCATGGCTTTCAGAAAATTATTTAAAGCCAGCCTGTATGCTCCCTGGGTTAAATAAACCGAACCAATATTCCCGGTTGTTTTTGCAATACCTGCCAGGTAATTATTGGCTTCACTTATTTTTAGGCCCTCCAGGTAAAATTCCATAGCCGTAGGGTAGTTACTGTTACCGAAGAAATAATTTCCTATACTGTTATTGCAATCAGCTTCCCCATTAATATATTTTATTTTTTTTGCCAGTGTCAGTGCCTGTAATAAAGTTGTAAGATTTCTTTCTTTATAGCCTGTAGCTCTTAAGAATTCCACTCTGGTTGTATCTGCATTTGTTTTTGTCAGTACAATCGTTAAACTATCTATATCATTAGGGTTTGGCTGGGCATGCACAAATGTTGCCCAAAAAAGAGAAAGAGTTAGAAAACTTATTTTTTTCATAAACGTTAATTAGTTTGTTCTCCTTCCAGTGTTGCAATAGTTTTCTTTGCCGCCTCCAATCTTATCTTCTTATTTTTCTCCACCATTATTTTAGTGATCCATTTTTCCAGTTTGTGATGCAATGGCACCAACAGTGCACCAACACAGATCAGTATAGCTAGCATAAGAAAAGGAGAGTGGTTGGTCCATTTATCGAGATAAGGATGAATATACAGGTTGATGAATTCAAAAACAGCCAACAGACCTACAATACCAAAGAATTTGATGAAATTTTCTTTTACAATAATGCTTCGGCTGAGGATGAAAAATAAAATAATAAAACTGATCAACCCAATTACAATGGCGGCGTATTGGAGATTATTTTTTCGATCCTGTTGGTTTTTTATTTCTGTTGCTGCTATTTCCTGCTGCCTTAATTTTTCATCAAATACAAGGCTTTGCATTTGATTATTTTTTTGCTGGTTGATCAAAGAATCGTTGGCCACCTTAGTAAGGTCGAGGTAAAAAAATGCACTGTCAGATTTATTTACTTTTCTGTAGTAAGCGGTTAAAAACCGCCCTGCATCCCTTAGTTCCCTGGTAAACTTTTTTTCATTGGCAAGCCAAAAGGATGCACGTGCATAAAAAAGTGCTGAATCACCCTGCTTGGTCTTTTCAAACAGTTCGGCCATGCCCAAATAGGTAAATGATAGGCTTACATCATTTTCTGATGCTTTTAAATTAGGGATCGCTAAGCGAAAATATTCCAGCGCAAGGCTATTTTTTCCAGTATTGGTATTTATTTGCCCCAATCTTGCCAATGTAGCCCCAATCATCCGGGGATAATTGATCTGGGAAGCCAGTGTATTTGCCTGCGTGGCGTATAGGGTAGAAGAGTCGTACATTTTTAACTCGTAATAAACTTGAGCGATGTTAGCAAGGCTGATAGATACTCCTCTTTTATTACCTATTTGTTCTCCCAATGCTTTTGCCTGGAACTGGTAGTTGAGTGCTTGTCCATAATCTTCCTGCCTAAAATATTGTACAGCTATATTACCGAGGTTTCTTTGCTTGCCATCCAGGTTTTTTATTTTTTCATTGATCTTTAGAGCCTGTAAATAAGCTTCCATTGCTTTGGGATAATTGCCTAACACATAAAATACATTGCCAACCCTGTTTAAGCTTACGGCTTCTCCTTTTTTAAAACCTATACTGCGTGAAAGCGACAATGCTTCCAATGCGAGGATCATAGCGGTATCAGGTTTGGATTCATGGATTTGGAAGGCCAATTCTGCCAACAACAACACTCGCCCTGTGTCTGTTTTTTCTTTTTGCAATGCATGTACCAGGCTGTCTCTTATGCTTGCCTGGGATGTTTGAGCATGCATAGTAATACCAATTATGCAGACAAACAGAAAAAGAATTATTTTTTTCATTGGCAGTTATTTAGTTATTCTATGAATTGCTACGAC
>JANOUJ010000255.1:0-1820 GCA_031416815.1 Chitinophagaceae bacterium | reverse complement strand
GCCGACCTGGAAGAACTGGGACATATTTTTATCAATGGTGTTAAGCATGAATGGCAAACGAGCCAAACCGGTGCTGTGGGCAGGATGAAGGTGGATAAAGCATTAATAAAAATGCTGGATACAGTTGCAGGCGAAATAAATATTCATCCATACGGTAGAGAGATCATTGAAAAGATGAAATCCTGTTATACCGAAGGTGCAACCATTGAGCAGGCTACTTTTAAACTGGTGAATGCATTGTTTGGAGATTATGGGTTGATCGTTCTGTTACCTGATGATGCAGATTACAAACGGGCTTTTATTCCTGTTGTTGAAAAAGAATTAAAAGAACAATTCTCTCACCCGATCGTTCAGGCAACATCAACGAAATTTCCGAAGCAATACAAAGTGCAGGCGAGTGGGAGGGAACTGAATATGTTTTATTTGAAGGATGATTTGAGGGAAAGGATCGAAGCAGTCAATGGTCAATGGTCAATAGTCAATAGTGAACTGCGATTCACAGAACCTGAAATTATACAGGAACTCAAAGAACATCCCGAACGGTTTAGCGCCAATGTAATTCTACGCCCTGTTTTCCAGGAGATGATATTACCAAATATTGCTTTTATAGGTGGAGGAGGAGAGATCGCTTACTGGCTCGAGTTGAAGGCTGTTTTTGCCGCAGTTAATGTACCGTTCCCGGTTTTGGTTTTGCGGAATTCTTTTTTACTGGTAGAGAAAAGCTATGTATCAAAGGTGAAAGATTTGGGTTTTGATATTGCTGATCTTTTTAAAACAGAAAATGAATTGGTGAATGTGCTGGTGAAAAGGGACAGCGAAGTTCAGCTGAACCTTGAAAAAGAAAAACAGGAGATACAAGCTTTTTATTCAAGCCTGAAAAAAACTGCCGGTGCCGTAGATACAACCCTGCAACAGCATACCGAAGCATTGGAAAAACTGGCTTTAAGAAAAATAGATGCACTTGAAAAGAAAATGCTGAGGGCAGAGAAGAAAAAATTTGAAGCCCAGCAGCGGCAGTTGCACAAACTGAGATCCAACTTATTCCCACACGGTAATTTACAGGAACGCATTGAGAACTTTATGCCCTTTTATGCAAAATGGGGTAACGACTTTATCAGATCGCTTTATGAGAACTCCCTGGGGCTTGAGCAGGAGTTTGTGATCCTCGAAGAGCAATAAATTTCCGCTTTAATTATTGAACTGTCTTCCTGAGCCTGTCGAAGGCGGGGATACTTAATAGATCATATCGTCTTCGACAGGCTCCCCGAAATAATCGAGACAGGCAGATTGACAACTTTTCAAATACCACAGTACTTAACTTTTCTTTTTGCCCAAAAAAGCTTATTTTTAATAAAGACCATTCCACTAACCGCAACGAAAAAATAAAGTTATGGCAGCCGTAAAAAATATACTTGCAACAAAAGGAACCGAAACTTTTACCATTACACCCGATACTTCCGTTTACCAGGCACTGGAACTGATGGTTGAAAAAAATGTGAGCGCCCTGCTGGTTATGGAAAACGATGCACTGGCCGGTATATTTACTGAAAGGGATTATGCCCGTAAAGTAGCCCTCAAAGGAAAGTCATCAAAAGATACTTTGATAGGTGATATAATGACCAGGGATCTGATCACCGTTAAATCTGAAAGCAGCATTGACGAGTGTATGGAACTGATGACGGGCAAATATATACGGCATTTGCCTGTTGTGGATGATGGTAAACTGGCTGGCATTATTTCCATTGGCGATGTGGTGCGTAGCATCATACAGGAGCAAAAATCCATCATCGGGCATATGGAGCAGTATATTGCAGGGCAAT
>JANOUJ010000254.1:0-1892 GCA_031416815.1 Chitinophagaceae bacterium | reverse complement strand
TTTGTTGAGCTACTTCTTTAGTAGGCTTCTTTTTATGAAAAAAGGACCTGATCTTATCGCCCAGGAAGGCTGCCACAAAAACACCAACCAAACCGCCGGATAAACTCGCAAAAAAAATGGTCCAGGGCGAAAGGCCAAAGGCAAAGCCTGCAGGAATGGCCGCATAGATCTCAACTGTGGCAAGGCCGGCTACGGTAAGTATTTTGAGGAACATAACTTTTTTAAGATTGTATCAATTAACAATGCGGCGAAATTAGCTGAATAAAAGTACTAAGGTTGATTTCCCGTGTTAATTCTAATTTTTTGGGTGTCAATAATCTGTTTGCCGTTAACCCTTTCCTAAAAAAATCCGAAAACGATGGTGCTATTATAGTTTGTAAGTATATTGCCACCAAATAAAATGCATGATGAAAAATTTATCTTTGGTATTAAACATTGTTCTGCTGCTTGCTGTTGGCTACCTTTATTATTACGATTTTTCGGAAAAAAAGACAAAGGAAGTAGCTGCAAAATTTAGCAGCAGTTTCGTGACTACAGATAGTAATGGATACAGGCCACCGCTTGCCTATGTTGAGCTCGATTCGCTGAATGAAAGGATAACTTTTATAAAAGATAAGCGCAAAGAGCTTGAAGCAGCAATGAAACTTATTGAACAGGAGCAGGAAAGCGCCTACCGAAATTTACAGGCGCAAAAAGATAACTTTTTAAAAAGGGGCGCCGCCATAACTCAGGAAGAGGCGGAAATATTTCAAGGTAAACTAATTGACCAGCAGCAAAAGATCGATAGCAAAAAACAGCAACAAAGCCAGGCGTTAAATGAAAAAAGCTTTGGCATTATGGAAGGTATACAAAAGAAACTGAAGGATTTTTTAACCGAGTATAATAAAAGCAAAAAATACATGTACATCTTTACCACTGGCACCGGGCTTGATTATATGGTGTTTAAAGACAGCAGCCTGAACATTACCAACGATGTGATAAAGGGTATGAATGAAAAAATGAAGTCTGACGCAAACAAATAAATTCCCACAATTTCTATATCTTGTCGTTACTTAAGTAATCAGGTTGTCAGCCTGAGCCTGCCTTTGTCAGCAGACAGGCTTGTCGAAGGCGGGATTATTATAGCACATCGCCTTCGACAATCCCGATAGCTATCGGGACTGACAAGCCTTGATATTTACACTGCATAAAAACCAAAATAAATATGTCAGAACAAACTGCTGCTTTTAAACCAACACTTGGTTTGTTGGATTCTACTATGATTGTTGCCGGCTCCATGATTGGGTCCGGTATTTTTATTGTTAGTGCCGATATCACCCGAAATGTGGGAAGCGCCGGCTGGTTGATCGCTGTTTGGGTCATCACCGGGCTTATGACTTTAACTGCAGCTTTAAGTTATGGCGAATTGAGTGCTATGTTTCCAAAAGCAGGCGGCCAGTACGTGTACTTGAAAGAAGCCTTTAACCCACTGGCAGGATTTTTATATGGCTGGAGTTTTTTTACCGTAATACAAACCGCTACCATTGCAGCAGTAGGAGTAGCATTCAGCAAATTTGCAGGATATTTTATCCCAGCACTGGAATTAAAAGATGAGAATATCTTACTTCAGATCGGAAGCCTAAAGATCTACATTGCCCAACTGGTTTCTATTGCCCTTATTATTTTCTTAACCTATATCAATACAAAGGGCGTAAAAGGAGGGAAGACGATACAAACAAGTTTTACAGTTGTAAAATTACTGTCCCTGTTTGGATTAATTGTGTTTGGTTTTTTAATGGCAAACGGAGATATATGGAATGCTAACTGGAGCAACGCCTGGGAAATGACAACAAGAAATGCAGAAGGCGCTATCGTTGGCGGCGTTGCCGGATCGGCTATATTGGGAGCAATTG
>JANOUJ010000253.1:0-2401 GCA_031416815.1 Chitinophagaceae bacterium | reverse complement strand
GCTATTACCGAAGAAAAAAGAATTAAGGGAGGCAGTAGAAAGAAAAAATCCTCATCAACAACATGAACCCTGAATGTAAAAATATTTACCAGAAAACAAGATTCGGTTAACAATAGTTAAAGAGTTATCAATTCTTGAATTTTTGACAACTCATAATCATTCATTCTCTTTCACTAACTTACTTTCAATAACCAACTCTTGAAAAGGCTTAAGAAAATATTGAAGATAACCGGCATCAGCTTGCTAACAGTCATACTGCTGTTATTGCTTATTCCCATAGTCTTTAAAAAACAAATACAGGTTTTTGTGAAAAAAGAAATCAACAAATCGCTAAATGCGACAGTTGATTTCAACGATGTAAAGCTTTCCCTGTTCCGGCATTTTCCAAAAGCTACAATCCGTATTAAAGGACTAAGTATTTTTGGCAAAGGTTATTATGCCAAAGACACATTAATAATAGCCGATGAGATTGATGTTACTGCAGGGCTGATGAGTGTAATAAAAGGAAAAGATGTAAAAGTATATGCTGTGTATGCCCAATCTCCCCGAATCCATTTATTAGTAAATCAATTTGGTAAGGCCAACTGGGATATTGGTAAAACGGCTGCTAATAGCTCTGCTGCTACAGATACTGCCGCTTCCAACTTTAAATTAAAATTGCAGCAATATAAAATCAGCAATGGCTACTTAGAATATTCCGATAAGCAGGCAAATACTTATTTGGAACTGGAAGATTTGAACCACAAAGGCAGCGGCGATTTTACAGCCGATATGTTTACTCTTTCTACATCAACCCAGGCATCAGCATTTACTTTTATACAGGATAATATTCCTTATCTTACTAATACTAAAACAACTTTAAACGCAGCTATAAAGTTTGATACCAAAACCAATACCTACTCCTTTAAAACAGACGACATCCAACTGAATGCAATGAAACTGTCTACAGAGGGCTTTGTGAAAATGATTGATGCACAAACCTTCAATATGGATTTCAAATTCAGTTCCCCTACCAATGATTTTAAAAATATTCTTTCCATGGTACCAGCCATATTCAACAAAGATTTTGCCAGCATTAAAACAAGCGGCCAGGCTTCATTTAATGGTTTTGTAAAAGGAACTTATTCACCACAACAAATTCCTGCTTATGATGTTAAGCTGCTTGTAAATAACGGTTCTTTTCAATATCCCGATTTACCTAAGCCAGTAAAAAATATCAATCTTAACCTGCATGCAGCTAATACAAACGGGGAGCCGGATAATTCGATAGTGGATATTAGTGAAGGTCACCTTGAATTTGATAATGAGCCATTCGATTTTCATTTCAGGTATACAAAGCCGGTAACTACTCAAAACATTGATGCAGCTGCCAAAGGAAAATTAGATTTAGCGCAGCTCTCAAAATTCATGAAGCTGGAAACGGGCACAATGCTCAGTGGGTTGCTTTGGGCCGATGCATTTGCCAAAGGGCCTTTACAATCATTACAAAATATGAGTGGCCCATTTACAGCCGGCGGGTTCTTTGATATTAAAAACCTGTATTACACAGATAAATATTTTCCGCATCCTGTTAAAAACGGAAATATAAAAGCCACAATCCACAACATTGGCGGCAAAGCCGATAACACGTCCATTGATATAAGTGCTGCACACATAGAAATAGATAACGATCCGGTTGATTTTACCTTGAAACTGACCCAACCTGTTTCAACAGTAAGCTTTAATGGCCATGTAAAAGGGAGGTTAACTTTAGACAATTTGAAACAATTTAGAGTGCTGTCATCCGGCGCATCACTTAGTGGAATAATGAATGTAGATGCAGACTTTGCGGGCAACCAAACAGCCATCAATAAAAAAGAATATGATAAAATAACAATGACAGGCAATGCTGCATTTGCCAACGTAAATTATAAATCAACTACCAACTCTGATGTGTTGAAAATCCCTGCAGCTAATCTTACTTTTAATACTAAAACAGTTGCACTGGATAACGCTTCAGTAAACTATCTCGGTACTAATTTAACCGCAAAAGGCAGTTTAAGTAATTTAATTGGCTATGTGATGGATAACCAAATACTTTCAGGTAATGTAACAGCTGATGCCTCTATAATAGACCTGAACAAATGGATTGGCACTTCTACTTTATCATCAACAAGAACAACCACAACAACTACGGCTCAGCCCTTTGCAGTCCCGGCCAATATAAACCTGAATATTAACGCATCCGCAGGAAAAGTGGTGTATGATAAAGTTGACTATACTAATATGAACGGCATCCTGCTTATGAATGAGGAGAAAATTGTCTTACAAAATGTAAAAACAAATGCTCTCGATGGTACCATTACTGTTAATGGCAGCTATTCCACCAAAATAAATAAACAAAAACCAGACATCAGCCTTA
>JANOUJ010000252.1:0-2079 GCA_031416815.1 Chitinophagaceae bacterium | reverse complement strand
TTTATTGGTAAAAGGATTTGGCGAATTGGTAATTAAAGTACTGCCCGAAGGATTTGGAGGTGGCGTTGTAACCTTGCAGGTATTTCCTTTAATTAAAGGAAGATCCTGCAATTGGCCATTGATATTTGGTGGAAATAATGCCTGAACAGTTGCTTTTGGAAGACAGAACCATTTTTCCAAAATAGTTGAATAAATACTTCTGAAGTCATATTGCATAGGCACATTATCATTAACTGTTGCAACCGGCTGTATTGTTGGATTATTGCCAAGCACACCTCCATCAACAGGTTTACCAAAAACAAATAAAGGCGCTGCTGAACCATGGTCCGTACCGACACTGCTGTTGCTTTTAACCCTTCTTCCAAATTCGCTAAAAGTCATCCCTACAACCCGCTCTTCAATTTCTAAAAACACCAGATCATCTTGAAAGGCTTTTATAGCAGCACTAACACGGCCAAGCAAGGTTGCGTGGCTACCTACAGTTGTATCTGTTGTTGTTGTTTGAAGGCTGTGTGTATCAAAACCGCCAAAACTTACCATATAAACCCTTGTTTTTAAACCGCCTTTAATTAAACGGGCAACAATTTTTAACTGATCGGCAAGACTGTTATTTGTTGGATAAGGACTTTGCTGAGTAACCCTGGCCGCAGCAGCGGTAATTGTTGTGCCATATTGCTGAGTTTGTTTTGATACCGAGCGTATGTAACTTAATTCTTTTCCGGCTTTTGTTCCGGGAACGGGGTCGTTTGTTCCATTTATTAATTGGTAAAAAGATGTAGCACTGGTAATGCTCATGGCCATGTTTACACTGGGGCCCTGAGTTGTTAAACTGGCAGTTGAACCTATTTGTATAGCAAGTGGATCAGGTGAATTGGAATTAGGATAACCTATTGGAAAATTAGGATATTCATAATTTAAGTACCGGCCGGCCCAGCCTGTATATACTTCCTGGTTGCTGTTACTTGATGTCATCCAGATATCAGTTGCCCTAAAATGAGAAAAATTGGGTTGCGGATAACCAACAGCCTGAACAATTTTTAATTTGGATTCATTGTACATGGTTTGTAAACCTGTCATAATGGGGTGAAGCCCGGAATTACTATATCCATTTAAACGTAAGATCATGTTTTCAGGAATGGCAATATTAGTACGTGCAGCATTATACAAATTGTATGTACTTATGGGGATCACCATATTTAAACCATCATTGCCACCCGATAGTTGTATAATAACAAGCACGTGGTCGGTATCCGTTGCGCCGCCCATTAATGCCCGAACTAAAGGGGAGTTTTCGTTCAATGCTTTTACAGCATAACCGCTTATTAAAGCGGGTACCGTAAGAGCAGCCGATTTTCCTAAAAATTCTCTACGTTTCATATAAAAAAATTTATAACAGAAATTAGTATTTTTCGTGAATAGTAAATAGTCAATCCTGAATCTTATGGCAACATGAGCTCAACTCACGTCTCACCACTCACGACTCACGTATTAACTCAACTGATATTCGCTCAGGTTCATCAAATACCTGAAAAAATCTCTTAGCCTGATATTTACAATATTAAAATTTGCCACTGTAGGGCTGGCAATATAAGCACTCCATGCATTGGTCCAATAGTAGTCATACTGCTGGCCGCTTAGCAGCATCTGCGTCTTCATCTGTTGTTTTACCTGTGGCGATAAATTGATCCGGTATAAATATTTTAATGCTTCATCAACCAGGTCATTTGGATTGCCGGGATTGGTAAGTGTTTTGGCATAAGCCACAAAATCAAACTGCATTCTGAATCCATTTCTTAAATAACCTGTTGCCGTCATGATATCTGTAAACTGGTTTCTTTTCGGTAAGGAATCGGAAGTTATCCATATTTCATGAAATAGGGGCTCCTGGTAATAAGCTGGCATACCGGCTACATTTGGAGGGTCGTGCAGATTTATTCCGGTAATGAACATAAATGTGTACAAAGTATTCCAATGTCCATAACTGGTATTCCAATCGGATGCAAGGGGCATACTTACATTATATTCTCTCATGGAGCCTACAACAATATCAACTGGTGTTTTTATGATACAACCCTGATT
>JANOUJ010000251.1:0-8001 GCA_031416815.1 Chitinophagaceae bacterium | reverse complement strand
GCCAATGCCGCTTTAAGCTGATCATTGTTTTCTTTTTCACGGATTGGTGGCGCACATTTATACAGACAATTCGAATCGGGAATATCTTCTGCATTAAAATAAATATAGTGGGCGCAGGTTTCGGCAGTAATGGGTAAGCCTTCTTCTTTAGCTTGTTGAATTTTTATCAATGCTTCTGCTGATGATACATGAACGATATGCGTTTTACAATTATGTTCACGGCAAAGTTTTATCATTAGATCAACAGCATCATTCTCCCATTTTTTGGGTCGGCTTTCCAGATAATACCGATAGCTGTTTGGAAAATCTAAAAATCTATTATCAACTTCATTTTCAAATATTTCGCAATGTGCCAATAAAGGCAAACCATATTTTGCTATGATCGGCATGGCCGCATCTATTTCCTTTTCTCCTACATTCGGAAATTCATCGATGCCCGAATGTGTAAGAAAACATTTAATCCCCAATACACCGGCCTGCATCAAACCTTCCAGGTCATTTTGATTTCCGGGTATCAATCCACCATAAAAACCTACATTGACATGCAGTTTGTTTTTTGATGCCTGCAATTTTTCACCCAACGCATTTACGGTTGTTGTAACCGGACTTGCATTTAATGGCATATCAACAACAGTAGTAATTCCACCGGCAGCAGCGGCTTGCGTCGCAGTGTCAAAACCTTCCCAATGTGTTCTGCCCGGTTCGTTGATGTGTACGTGGGCATCAATAACACCGGGCATTAAAATATCGTCGCCTGCATCTTCGGCTCCATCTATTTTATTAAAATGTATTTCGGTGATGAGATTATCTTCAATACAAACAGTCGCCGGTTGAAGTTTTCCATCAAGCCAGCAACGGTTACTGTATATTGCTCTTTTATTTGCCATTGTTGGAATATAAACCCATCAAAACTTTTTCAGGCGTAATGGGGGCTGCATAAGCAATATCTGCAGCGGGATTAAATGCCAACATTGCATTTCGAATGGCAAAGTAAGCACCAATGCCATACATCAGCGGTGGCTCCCCAACAGCTTTTGATTTAAAGATGGCCATATCATTTCCGTCTGTCTGCAAAAATTTTATATCGAGTATTTTCGGGACCGAATATATGTCGGGAATTTTATAGGTTGATAATGCATTGGATAATAACTTACCCTCAGTATTATAAATGATCTCTTCCATCGTCATCCAGCCAATACCCTGTACAATGCCGCCTTCGCATTGGCCCAGGTCAACATCCCTGTTCATGCTACTTCCAAAATCATGCACCACTTTTACGGCATCAATTTCGTAAGTGCCACGCAAACAATCAACCGTTACCATCGTTAATGCGGTACCATACACATGGTAAGCAAATGGATGCCCTTTCTCAATATTTTTATCAAAATTGATTATGGGAGTTGCATAATGTCCTTTTGCGCTTAAATTAATTCGGTTCATAAAAGCCTGCCTGATCAAATGCTTCCAATCAAATATGGATGCCTCATCATTGATATAAATTATTTCATCTCTTATTTCGATGGTTGTTTCTTCGTTGTTTATCAATTCGCTTTTAATAAATGAAAACAACCGCTCTTTAATTTGATAGCAGGCATCAAGCAATGCCTTGCCATTGAGATCGGCAGTTGAACTTGCCGCTGAAGGTGATGTATTTGCAACACGGGTTGTATTGGTCGTCTCCAGCTTTATTTTATCAGGAGATATACCAAAACTTGCAGCTGCAACCTGCAGCATTTTAGAATTGACGCCTTGTCCCATTTCCACAGCACCGGTACTCACTCCAACTGTTCCGTCGTTATATATATGTACCAATGCCCTTGCCTGGTTCATCATGGTATTGGTAAAAGAAATACCAAAGCAAATGGGCATGAGCGACAATCCTTTTTTATAGAAATGATTTTGTCGATTGAAATTTTGAATTTCATTTTTAGCCCCTTCAACATCATACAGCTCCATCACTTCATCCCAACAATTTTTCGATTGACATTCTTTAACGATCTGCCCGTAAGGAAATTCATCGCCATTATCCATCATGTTTTTTCGTTGGATAAGATCAGGATCAACCTTTAATGATTTCGCTGCATGATCAATTGCTGATTCAATAACAAACATACCCTGCGGACCACCAAAGCCACGAAAAGCCGTATTTGGAGGTAAATTTGTTTTACAGGAATGTGCTATCACGGTAACATTCGGAATATGATAACTGTTGGTTGAATGAAATAAAGTTCTTTCCAAAATTGCCGGAGAAAGATCTGCTGCGGCTCCACCATTTTGGTAAAAGGTTGCTTCGTAAGCAACGATCTTCAAGTTTTCATCAAACCCAATTTTATAATCGCTGCTATATGGGTTTCTTTTACCGGTCATCCGCATATCTTCCATGCGATGCGGAATACATTTAGCCGGGCGTTTTAATATCCATGCTGTCAAAGCAGCAAATGCTCCCCATGCCGATGCCTGGTCTTCTTTGCCACCAAAACCTCCGCCAAGTCGGGGCACATCAACTTCAACTTTATTCATTCCAATACCTAATACTTTGGCTACAGTTCTTTGTACCTGGCTTGGTCCCTGCGTTGATGAAAATATCTTTACGCTATCATGTTCTGTTGGATAGGCGTACGCACCTTGTGTTTCCAGGTACAGCTGTTCTTGTCCACCCGATTCTGTTTTTCCTTCAAAAATGTATTTACAACCGCTGAATGCAGCCTTTACATCTCCTATTAAAAATTTGCGGGAGGGACTTAATAATTTTCCATGGGCAAATGCTTCTCTTGGATCAGTAATAACCGGAAGTTGTTCAATCTCGATATGTATTTTTTCAAATGCTTCTTCAGCAGCATCTTCATTTTCTGCTACAATTAATAAAACAGGCTGACCACGAAAATGAACTTCATAGTCAGCCAATAGAGGTTCGTCTGCTATAATACCACCGATCTGATTTTCACCAGGTATATCTTTATAAGAAAATATTTTTACAATACCTTCCATTTGCTCGGCCGCCGAAAAATCAAGGCTTTTGATTTTTCCATGTGCAACAGGCGAATCAAAAACTTTTACAAACAACATCCCTTCCATTACAGGAATATCATCTACATAAATAGATCTGCCTGTCACATGGTTGGATGCATCAATATTGCCGATCGAGCCCCCTAAATCTCCGCCAGTTGGCGGAGGACTTTGCAGCGCATTAATATTTTTACCAGTATTCATTTATTTACCAACTAATTTTTTGAATTATATACCAACAACCTGTTTAATAATTTCTGTGTTTGTTTTGAAATGTGCCAGGAACAATTGTCTTAATAAAAGCCTTTTGTATGCTTTTGATCCTCTTGCATCGCTGATGGGTGCAATTTCTGAATTCATTATTTCAACAGCTGCTTTTAAATTTTCTGCATTAATTATCTTTCCTTTTAAAAAATCAGCAGTGTCTTTCAAATATTTAGGAAATGGCGCTACACCGCCTGCCGAAAGATGAATATCCTCAATGACACCATCCGTATTCAATTCAATCTGACAAGCCGAATTTACACTGGCAATATCCAGGTGCATACGCTTGCTTACTTTTTCAAAACTAAAACTGTTCTTTTGTGGTGGTGTGAAAATTATTTTCTCAATGATCTCATCTGCTGCTTTATCAGTTTGTTTATAGGACTTATAAAAATCTTTCAGTTTGATCATTCTTGTTGTTCCGTCCTTATTCAATACAATATCACTATTAAGCGCCAGGAAGAAAATACTCATATCACCGATGGGTGAAGCATTTACCAGGTTACCCGCCATGGTAGCCATATTCCTAATTGGTGTGGAAGAAATAAGCTTGATATATTTCTGTAGATCCGGAAAAAATTGCTGTATCAGTTTGGATTCAGCAAACGCTGTAACTGTAACTGCGGCGCCAATACTGCATTGTCCGTTCTCAAAGTTTATTTCCTGCAGATGACTTGTATCAAATAGGTGTTCTACTGCTGATTTCTTTACTGTCAATGCTTTTTGTACGATCAGGTCGGTGCCACCGGCTAGCACTAATTTTTGATCAATAGTATTTATATTAGTTTCTGTGTTTAGTGTTTCTCTTAATTGCTTTAGGCGATCTTTTATCTGCAAAAAATATTCAGGTAAAAAATAATGCTCAACCAACCAGGTAATTGTTTCCTGTTCAGGTTTATCATTTATTTTTTCAGATAAAATTGCGGCAGCCCTTTCAATGGATTTATAACCGGTGCATCTGCAGATGTTTCCATCAATGGCAGCAATGGCATCATCATATTCCTTTGCTGTATCGTTCAAAACAAAACCCGTGAGCGACATTACAAAACCAATGGTACAAAATCCGCATTGTGTTCCATTTGTATCAACCATGGCCTGTTGCACCGGAGATAGTTCCTTCATGTTTATTCCTTCAACTGAAAGTATGTGTTTACCATGAGTATTTCCAAGCGGCATCAAACAACTCGTCATAGAACGGTAAACCAATTTACCTTCTTCAAAATCACCAACTAAAATGGTGCAGGCTCCGCAATCGCCTTCACGGCAGCCGATTTTTGTACCAGCAAGCCTTTTGTAATACCTGATATAATCAAGCACCGTACTGCCTGTTGCCTGTTCTGTTTTTACCAGTTGGTTATTTAAAATAAACTGAACCATCAGTACTCAGTTTTAATTGTGCTCTCACTCCATTTTCTAAATGCCTCCAAGGCTTCTTCTCTTAATATCTGTTTGGTAAATAATTTTCTTTCTGCAATCGGTTTTGCAATCTCTTCATAAATAAACTGATCATCAAAATTTATAGCAGTTGCATCTTCTTTTGAATTGGCGTAAAAAAGTTTTGCCGGTCTCGCCCAGTAAATGGCTCCCAGGCACATAGGGCAAGGTTCGCAACTGGTATAAATTTCGCAATCATCCAGTTGAAATGTATTTAATACCGTGCAGGCATTTCTGATGGCTACGACTTCTGCATGTGCCGTTGGATCGTTGGTTGTGGTAACCTGGTTCATCCCACGGGCAATTATTTTACCATCTTTAACCACTACGGCACCAAATGGGCCGCCTTTGCCTTCTTCCACATTACTGATGGAAAGCCTGATTGCTTCCAGCATAAATTCAGAGACATCTTTACGCATCATTATTTTTTTGAATGCTGTATTTACTGTTGTAACATAGTCCTTCGACTTTCGCTCAGGATGAACCAAAGCAGGCAACCAGCAAAAGTTAAGCAACGATAAAAATAGCAAATTGCCTTTACGCAGACAAATAACATGTATGTCATTCAATACTGATACCCTTTGCTGAATCTGTTTATTATGCCGACTAAGTGCTTAACATTCCAATCAACTTTCTGTCGGCATCCCGATAGCTATCGGGACCATCTAATATTTCACTGTAGCCCCTGGGCTACTTTTGAAATAAAAGATGGTAGTATATTTGTGTTGATGAATACCGGCAATACTTATTTGTCTAAAGAGCAACGGGAAAATGCAATACAACGCCTCACCGCACTATGGGCTTTTACCGAAAGCGGTTTGGGTGGTATTATGCATGCTTTGCAAATACCATTTACCGGGTTGCTGGTTGGCGGAATGGCTGTAATTATGATCTGCCTGATCGCTGATATTTCGGGGCATCCTTACAAACAGATATTGAAAAGCGCTATCATTGTTTTGATCGTTAAAGCGATGGTTAGTCCGCACACGCCTTTTCCTGCATACATTGCTGTTGCCTTTCAGGCAGCACTGGGTTACTGTTTATTCAGATCATTGAAGGTGAACTTTTTGAGCATTGTTTTATTAAGCTGCACAGCCATGCTTGAATCGGCTATTCAAAAAATACTCATCCTTACGTTATTTTTTGGCGAATCTTTATGGAAAGCAATGGATGGCATGATGGCCATACTGGCCAGGCAGTTTGGCAGTATTGTATTAAACGGCAGTTATTGGATAGTTGGCATCTACCTGCTTATTTATCTTGCCGGCGGGCTTTTTATTGGCTGGCTTGCTTACCAAACTATTAACAGTTTTAAAACTGGGAATACATCTTTTATTTTAGAAACAACCGTTGCTGCAAGCATTGATCTCATAGAACCAAATGAGGCTTCTACAAAAAATAACTTTAAAAAATTATGGGTATTGATATTTGTAATGCTTGGATTGTCTGCCGCATTGTTTGCATTTGCAGGCAATAATAAGCAGGGCTGGCTGGCCGTTATAAAAACAATCAGTTGGACAGTGTCTGCAATATTGGTTTGGTACATGCTGATTGGACCGCTGTTTACAAAAGCCATTCAAAGATTGTTACAAAAAAAAGAAAGCAGGTACAGTGATGAAGTATTAAAGACCTTATCCTTTCTACCTGTATTAAAAAAGCTAACAGCGTTGTCCTGGCAACAAAGCAAATTGCTGCGTGGTTTCAGACGATGGCAATTTTTTTTTACCGCTTTAATTCATGCTACACTTACTTATACTGAAACTCCGCCAGCAGAAACGCCTCTTAACAATCCCGCATGAGTATTTATATTTTTTCAAGGCCCGTACACAGCGGTAAAACAACTGAATTGGTACAATGGTGCAGTCAACAAAAAAGCATTGCTGGTATTTTAATGCCGGATATTGAGGGTAGCAGAAAGATCCTTGATCTGTACACAAAAGAGGTTTTTGATATTGAATGTACAGAGGTAGCAAACACAAAAGAGCGACTTACATCTGTTGGCAGATTTCATTTCTATACAGCAGCATTTGATAAAGCCAATGCAATTGTGCTTGCAGCATTAAGCCGGGCACCTGACTGGCTTGCGATAGATGAGGTGGGAAAACTGGAACTGGAGGGAAAAGGGTTTTATGAATCAATTGTAAAATCGGTTGAACTTTATAACGATGGTCAGTTTGCCGGAAATTTACTGTTCACAGTTCGTGAAAGCTTATTTTCTGAGGTAGTTCTGTTTTTTAACATGAAAGATATCCATGTAATTCATCACCTGGAAGACCTGATGCAAACAGATAAAAAAAATTCCCGTTAAAAACGGGAAGCTTTTAAATAGATCGAAATCGCTTTACTCGTGCATGATCATTATTGGCATTTTACTATGATAAGTCAATTTCTTTGTTCGGCTACCGCTCAATAACTTTCCAATAAACGACCGGTTTTTTTGTATGGCAATGATCAGGTCAATATTTCTGCCCTCGGCAAATAAGTTTATGGCTTCATCCACATCAAATAGCCGCATAAAATAAAACTCCGGGTTATAATCAGCAAACATTTTTTTAAGCTCTTGCTTTTCTGATTCATAATTTTCAGTTAATGAAATATAATGTTCATTGTCAACATTCACAATGTGCAACTGCGGATTAAATGCATCCAGGAAATTTTTTATGAGGCCTGAAGGGGTTGATTCCACCGTGTTTTTAAAATCGGAGGTAAGCATAACATTTTTAATGGGGCTAAAGGACGCCGCTTCGGGAATAATTAGAACAGGGCAAACCTTTCTTTCAGCCATTTTTAAAGTATTGCTGCCAAAAACCACCTGGGCAATGGCTGATTTACCGGTAATACCCATAATGACCAGGTCGGCTTTGCGGTGGCGGGCAGTTTTTTCCAACCCATCTACAAAATTACTTTCTTCAAATGCCAATACCTCAATTTGCAATGCAAGATCACGGTTTAATTCGGCCTTTACACTTTCAAGGGCGCCCACGGCATGTTCCGCCTCAACGGGCTTTTCATAACTGTGGTACAAAACGATGTTTATACCCTTTTGGCCTGCTAATAATTGTGCCGCATACCTGGCGGCATGTAATGATGTTTCCGAAAAATCTACCGGTATAATAACTGTGTTCATAAAAATTGCTTTATTTAAATGATTGCAAATTTACTTTATTATGCCTGATTTTTGGCTTAATTGCAATTTTTAATATATACTAAGCGTATTAAACGCCCATTTTTCAGGCCCTGAATTATTTATCTTTGCCAGCCATGGCTCAAAAAAAATTAGAACGGTTTGCGGCAATA
>JANOUJ010000250.1:0-2836 GCA_031416815.1 Chitinophagaceae bacterium | reverse complement strand
TCACTGCAATGCAGTTGCAGCAATGGAAATAAGATCCTTTCTTCTTTCCGGATATGCTTTTCCAAAGCAACCCCCAACGTATCCAGGGTGGTTTTAAGATCAGTTGCAGTTTCAAGCGATCGGAATAAAGCAGTTAACTCGCTGTGCTCGGTTTTTATTTCTCCGGAAATGGTTTTTATTTCAACATGACAATCCCCTGCCAGATCCAGCATTGCCTCTTCCTGTTTAAAATGCTTTTGAATTGAGTTTCTGAATAGCTCCTGGGCATATGTTGCTTTATCAGCCACTGTATCAGGTAGCCCTTTATAAGCCGGTGCATTTTTTTTCAGTAACTGTGCAAGTATCAAAGAGCTGTGGTGATCTCTTGATAATGGCGCTATTGCTTCATGTCTTTTCATGTGCTTATTTTATTGATTTTGGTCACATGGAATTCGCCAATAAACATTTGGGTTGGTATCAACTTTTTTATGGCTCATTTCATAATTACAGATCTTTGTGATTAAATTTTCTTAAAGATAACCAGGCAGGTATAACGATCCAGGTCATCAATACGCAAAAAGATATAATTAAACCGGTTTGTGCACCAAAAAAATCTTTAAAAATTGCGCCTGTATATCCCATCAATGCCGACACATCCATTTTCAATAAGATCAATATCCGGCTCAGGTCAATTGGATTAAAGGCCACTGCACCAACCATGATCTTTTCCAGTGGATAATCAGCAAACTGAAACAGCATAAATAAGATCAACCCGTCGAAAATGATGGAGAAATAAAGCCATAACAAAATAACCACACCAATCCCCTTTGCCTTATCTCTTGCCATAACTGCCGCCAGCATAGCTATGGCTACAAATATTACTGATAATAAAAGCCCTGTGCCCAACATCATAAATCCTGTTGGAGTAGCTTCGTACAACAAAATGGGAATACCGGTGCCTATTAAAAAAGTAAATGCCATAGATGTAGCCAAACCCATAAACAGGCTGAGCCAGATCGTTTTCCTTTTTAAAGGCTGGCTTACCAGCAGTTCCAAAAATTCGGAACTGTTATAAACATAGATGGCAGAGAATAAAAGGCTCACCAGTGGTACTATAATTAAAATGATATTGAGCAAGCTCAATAACCCTTTGGCAGAATTGTCCTCAAGGTTAAAAATGCTCAGGGATATTACCAACAGGAATGCAGTGTAAGCCAGCATAATTTTATTACGCAGAATATCAATGATCACATATTTGATGATTTTTTTCATTCTAATATTTTGTATTACATACCCAGCATGACCCGTGCAATTGCTTTAGATAATTTTTCTTCACCCGTATCTTCCCTTAAGCTGTTAATGCTTTTATGAAAGCAGACTTTTCCTTCCTGCATGTAAATAACCTGTGAAACCAGGTCATCCAGCTCACTTAAAATATGTGAGGTTATCAATACCAGTTTCCCTTTGTTTTTTTCAGTAATGATCTTGGCCTTAAATATTTCCGATGAAACAGGATCAAGGCCGGCAGTAGGTTCATCCAGTATTAATACTTCGGGATTAAAAAGAAACGCCAATGCCGCACTTACTTTTTGCCTGGTACCTCCGGATAAAGTTCTCATCCGTTTTGACAACAATTCATTCAGGCCAAACTGCACAACCAGGTCTTCATCTGTTGCGGTGTTCTTGCTCCTGATATCTTTCATCATATTAAGTACCTGTCCAATGGTCATATTATCAGGATAGCGGCCTATCTGTGGCATATACCCAATATTTTCACGGTATTGCCAATGGTGCTTAATATTTTTTCCGTTGAAAGTTATAAAGCCGCTGTCGCACACAACCATACCCAAAATACTTTTGATAAGTGTTGTTTTACCGCAGCCGTTTGGGCCAATCAATGCAATACACTCGCCTTTTAAACAGGTAACAGATACGTTATCCAGCACTTTCAGTTTTCCAAACTGCTTTGACACGTTACTTGCAATGATCATAATGGTAAAGGTTTCATTAAAGGATGCTCATCTTTTAAATTCTCCGGTGTAAGTGACGGTAATATTCTTTCTGTCTTATCCAGTAAAGTGGTCATCAGGCTTCTGAACAGGATCATGGCCGGGGGATTTTGCTCAATGATCATGGAATACAGGCTTACAGGCCTGTATGGTATATCCCCTTGTTTATTTTTATCCAGGTCATATCCTTCATATTTGTCCCAGTAATTATTGTTGAATGTATTTAATACCAGGCTCCCGTTGGTTCCTACATCAAATGTATTGGCGATGAAATTATTGTTTACTACGGTAACATCCATACAGCTGGCCTGTATCTTCATGGCCCAGCCATTGCTTTCAAAAACATTTTTTTCAAGGTGCACACGGCTTACACCCTCCATAAAAATACCGGCTGTGTTTTTTACAAACCTGTTGTTTTCAATATAACCATCACTGATCTCTTTCAGCAGCATACCATAAGCCGCATCACCCCAGTTCTCTTCAAAATAATTATGGATCATTTTTATGCCTTTGGAAAACATGACAGCCACACCGGCTCCATTATTCATAAACACATTGCCTATATAAGCATCATAATTAGAGAACATAAAATGCAGGCCATAGCGCAGGTTTTTTTCAGCTATATTTCTCCAGATGATAGAGTTTGTTACAAACTCAAAATAGATCCCATCGCGGTGGACCATAATGGTGTTGGCAATAATGCGCATGCTGTCACTTTTCCAGCAATGAATGCCATTGCCACTCTCCTGCTCAGCCCTGCTGTTACCCGTAATGGTGTTCTTCTCTATAGTGCAGTTTGTACCGTATTGAGCATAAATTCCAAAAAAAGTATCTTCAAGTATATTGTT
>JANOUJ010000249.1:0-6103 GCA_031416815.1 Chitinophagaceae bacterium | reverse complement strand
ATCTTACACCCAGGATGCAGATAGATCGTTACAAAATTCATGATATAGAAGTGGTGGTTGACAGGCTGGCTGTTACAGACGAAATGCGTTTCAGGTTAAGCCAGAGTGTACAAAAAACTTTGCAGTTAGGAAAAGACCTGATGTTTCTGTTAATTAATGAAGACGATAAGGTGGTTCAATACAGTAAGCTGTTAATGTGTGAAGAAACCGGCATCAGTTATGAAGAACCTTCTCCCAATGCGTTTTCGTTTAACTCGCCTTACGGCGCCTGCCCTACCTGCCGGGGTTTGGGTAATGTGTATACGATCGATATAAGTGAAGTGCTGCCTGACGCATCCAAAAGTGTTGTAGAAGGCGGTATTGCCCCGTTGGGTGAAGAAAGGGATGCCAGTGTTTTTCAACAAGTAGTTGCTTTTGCAAAAAAACATAAGATCAATTTAAGTAAGCCTGTAAAAGAATTACCCAAGGCACAGCTTGATCTGCTTTTATATGGAGACCAGGAAATTAACCCGGCCTTGCTGCTGGATATGAGTGACGAAACCATACCTGAAGTTTTTACCGGAAGTTACGAAGGGATCATTCCCATGTTAAAGCGATGGTTCAGTTCTTCGCAAAGTTCGGAGATGTTGCGTAGTTGGGTTGAAAAGTATATGCAATTAGCTCCGTGCACATCCTGTAATGGCACCCGTTTAAAAAAGGAAAGCCTTTGGTTTAAAATTGATAAAAGAAATATTGCTGAACTGAGCAATTTAAATTTAGATAACCTGGCAGCGTGGTTTGATGGCATTGAATTGCGATTGAGTGACAAGCAAAATGCTATTGCCAAAGATGTTTTAAAAGAAATACGGGAACGTTTGCAGTTCCTGTTGGATGTTGGGCTTACGTACCTGTCGCTGAACAGGCCTTCCAAAAGCCTGAGTGGCGGCGAATCACAAAGGATAAGACTTGCGACGCAGATCGGTTCTCAACTGCAGGGGATCACTTATATTTTAGATGAACCAAGTATTGGTTTGCATCAACGGGATAATCAACGGTTAATTGCGGCGCTACAAAATTTGAGAGATATCGGCAACAGCGTTTTAGTTGTTGAGCATGATAAGGACATTATGCTGGCATCTGATTACCTGGTTGATATCGGTCCAAAAGCAGGTAAACACGGCGGCGAAATTGTTGCCATGGGAACGCCGCAAACTATTTTAGATTCTAAATCGGAAACGGCGCAATACTTACTGGGCACAAAAAGCATAGCAGTGCCAACAGAAAGGAGAAAGGGAAATGGAAAGTTTATTGAGTTAAAAGGGGTGAAGGGAAATAATTTACAAAATGTGGATGTCAAATTTCCTTTGGGTAAATTAATTCTTGTTACCGGTGTAAGTGGCAGCGGCAAATCAACGTTGATAAATGAAACCCTGTATCCTTTATTGAGCAAATTTTGTTACAATTCCAAAGCAAATCCTTTGGAGTATAAATCTATTAAGGGCCTGGAGTTAATTGATAAGGTGATAGAAATTGACCAAAGTCCCATTGGCCGTACGCCAAGAAGTAACCCGGCTACTTACTGTGGTTTCTTTACCGATATAAGAACGTTGTTTGCCATGGTACCCGAAGCAAAAATAAGAGGTTATACTGCCGGCCGTTTTTCATTTAATGTAAAAAGCGGCAGGTGCGATGTTTGTGAAGGCGGTGGCATGCGGGTGATAGAGATGAATTTTTTGCCTGATGTGCATGTGCATTGCGAAAAATGCAATGGCAGAAGATACAACAGGGAAACGCTGGAGATCCGGTATAAAGGAAGATCCATCAGCGATGTTCTGGATATGACCGTTGATGAAGCGGTTGAATTTTTTCAACCAGTTCCGTACATATACCGTAAAATAAAAGTATTGCAGGATGTTGGCCTTGGATATATCACGCTTGGCCAAAGTGCGGTAACCCTTAGCGGCGGCGAAGCACAACGTGTAAAGCTTTCTACTGAGCTGGGAAAAAAAGATACCGGTAAAACATTTTATATTCTGGATGAACCAACTACCGGGCTGCACTTTCAGGATATACAACATTTACTTGAAGTGATAAACAAACTGGTTGACAGGGGAAATAGTGTTTTGGTTATTGAGCATAATATGGACGTAATAAAAGTTGCCGATCATATTATTGATATTGGCCCCGAAGGTGGAGACGGAGGCGGTTTGGTTCTGTTTGAAGGTGTGCCCGAGGACCTGGTGAAAGTTAAAGAAAGCTTTACCGGAAAATATTTGCAGGCTGAGTTAAAATAAAAAAAGATCCATGTCTCATAAACATGGATCCGGAATTAAAAGTGTAAAAGATGTCAACGAAATTCGAAAGTTGTGGTTTCAGGGGTAATCTGTGAATATAAAAATAATCATAGCTCCTCTTTGGGGTTAAACTTCTGTTGTATCATAATACACTTACTCATTTTTATTTTTTCGTTATAATATTAATATACCACCGGACACCTCGTTTGCCGCATTACTGAACTTTGACTGACCGGTCCCAGGCGTATGCCTACCTTCAACATAAGCGAAAGATATGTGTCTCCGTCTTTGTTATCACCTCTCTGATTGCCTGCAGGAAACCTTGTCATACCAGGAAAAATGATCGGTTCAATTTTATCTGATAAAATATAAGCATTGGCTGCGTCAGTTGCGGACAAATATTTATTGAAATTATTTGGATCTATATAATTCTTGCTAACATCGTCTATATAATCAGTAAATGTTTTCCGGTATAGGAGCTCTGTACTCAGGTTTATTCGCTCAGATGCAAAATACTTTATACCAGCGCCGATTGGTATATTCATCTGTGTTAACTTATATGGTTTCGACTCCGGATATTCGGTCATGCCTTGTCCTTCCAGCCGCAGCGGGCGCAGCTCGTGCCAGGTTTTATTTCCTGCTGCATCGGTTATCGAACCCTTTGGATTAAAATGAAAAATACCAACACCAATCAAAGCATACGGCCTTAATTTGGGTTCATGATCCGCATTTATTCGCAACATCATGGTTGGAAAAAGCTCTACTGCAAAATAACCTTCTAAAACTGTAGATTTAAAATCAAGGTTGCGCTGTTTGCGGTACAGTTCATTAATTCCAGTTGTATTAATAATGTCGTCACTTCCTTCAAGATAAGTAACATCTGCAGCGAACCTTAGTCCCACCCAGTTTTTTGGATAGGCCGCAACGAAAACGCCCTTCATCATTTTTGTGAACTCAAAATTTATGTCTTTGACATTGTTTGTTCCTTTACCGGAATTACCACCTAAATCACCTAAGAAGAAACTGGGGCCAAAATTAAAGCCTACTTCCCACTTAATTTTTTGACCAAAAAAGTACGCCTGGGGATGTAATTGGGGCAAGATCATGAAGCTGAGCAGAAGCAGAAATATATGCTTCCCCACAAATCTGTGTAAAAATAGCTTCATCAGAAATCGGATTTAGTCTTTCTAAATTATTGGATAATTGGAATGGCTATTACCATAGCCTGCTTAATATGCAGGATAAAATGTATAAACCACAGTGTTAAAAACGGGAAACCATTAAAGATATTGCCTCTGTACTAAATTATTTATGCAATGTCATTTCAATATGGGTAATACCATCTTCAAGATATGCTGCGCTGCTTTGCACAAAGCCAAGTGATTGGTAAAATTTTGTAAGATACACCTGTGCGCCGATCTTTATTGCGGAGCAGTCAAACTGGCTGAACGTACGGCTGATGCTCTCTTTCATTAGTTGACGGCCCATACCCTTATTCCGGTATGCCGGTGATGTAACTACCCTGCCAATGCTGGCATCATTATATGATATTCCGGGAGGGATGATACGGGTGTACGCCGCCAGTTTTTCATTATCCCAACCACAAAAATGCATGGATAGCTGGTCCTTATCGTCGGCATCCTGGTAAACACAGTTTTGCTCCACAACAAAAACTTCATTACGCAATTGCATGATGCTGTATGATTCAACAGCAGTCAGCTCATCAAATTTTTTAAGTATCCAGTTTAGTTGCATGGTTATTTTTTTGGGGCCAGACATTTGTACTACTATTTGGCTTCATTGGCGTCGCACTCTTGTACCACATATCTTTATTCAGCATTACAGAATTTTTTATTTTTTATTCAGGTAAGGCAAAATTTCATTTATACTCACCGGTTTTTGCTGGTCGTCAATTTCAATTACTATGCAATAACCATCGGCACCGCCTGCTTTTTTTACAGCATTCACTAATTTTTGCTGGTCGCTTTCCACTCTTTTTCCATCAACATCGCTCCATATTTCTTTAGTGCATAAACAGCCCTGTGTTGGTGTAAATGGATAGTACAGTTGCTTTTTATAATATGCAGTATTTACCGTGGTGCCATGTGCAATAATTTCTGAACGTCCGGCTTTGCCGGCATAATACGCTTCATAAACCGGGTAATAATTCTTCCATGATTTTGGTAATAAAAATCTATAATTGTCACCCAATAACCTGGTAACCGAATCCGCAACATCCGAAGAATTTTCGTAAGGTAATACCATTTGTATATTGGTAGTGGGGCCTATAAAACTGCTTTGCGAAACTGCAAAGCCGAAGATCTTAAAAATACCCTGCGGTGTATTTCCGTTGGTAATATACCCCGGCATATTACTGCAGCTGCGTGCCAGTTGTGGTACAGCAAAATATTTTCCATCTTTCGCTTTAACGAATGCTCCATCCTTACCCCTTACCAATACCAGGCCCGGAAAATTTCTATTGCTGCGCTGAAAACTGAATAGCACCATTTCGTTAGGTAAAAAGGCTTTACTTAAGAGATCGGACAGGGGCGGCTTTGGTGTGGATTTTAAAAGAAACCTGTTTTGTAAAACTGTAAAAAAGGGATTGTCTGCATTGGGGTTAAGCAAACTGTCCTTAGCTCTGGTTAAGACTAAATTCTTGTATTCCCTTTGGCGCTTATTGATCAAAAGGTATTCGCAGCACATGGCAAATAACTTTGCATCGTTTGTTTGTTTTGCCAGCAATATTATTTGCGGTACAAAATCTTTTGGATATAAACTGTATGCCATCTCAAGTAAGGCTCGTTGAAAACCGATGCTTCTTTTTTCAACAGAATCCATTGCTTTACGTATCCGGGCATCAATAAAAGGTGTACGGTAATTTATTAACTCCATTGCTCCAAAAGCATCCTGCCAGTTTACTTCGGTGCTGTCAACAAGATCTGCTAATAAATTTTTATTGATGCTGTTTATAAGGTATTTATATTCTTTTGCTCTTGCCTCTTTTGTTGTATTGGGAGCATAGGTTGGTTTTTCTGTTTGCGCCTGTGTATTAAAGCACAAAAAAATATTTAAAGCAAGAAAAGATAGAAAAACCTTTATCATGGTTGCAAAGTAAATAAAAAAACATCCCGCCGGATGGCAGGATGCAATGTTATAAAGCAATATGTATTTTTACTGTGCATAAATTCCTAAAAATACCTGCATTTTATTAAAGGCATCTGTATAGGTAGCAACGTCCCAATTCCCATGGCCACCGGTAGGATACAAAACATATTGACTGATTACTCCGGCAAGCGTGAGTTTATCTCTCAGTGTTGTAGATTGCGTAGGATACACCACTACATCCGTGCCGCCATGGAAAATAATAGTTGGACATGCATTTGGTGTTGTTGCATATGTAAATGGGCTTGAACTTTGATATAATAAAGGGTTACTGGCAGGTGTTCCGTTCATAAGAGCAACAATGCCAAATTGTGCAGGAGGATTAACTGCATAATCACTATACATTGTAGCCATATTGGTAGGGCCAAAAAAATCAACCACTGCTTTTACTTTAACAGGTGAAGTATATTTATAGGCATGTAGCAATGCTAAATGCCCGCCTGCACTAAATCCTATCGCTACAAATTTATCACCAACCAGGAAATTTGTCCGGTTGTTATAAATAAATTCAACTGCCGATTTTATGTCAAGTTCCTGTGTAGGAAATGTATTTGTTGCAGGAAAGGCAGCCAGCCTATAATTCAAATTAAATATAGCATAATCCGGCAAGCGTTTTTTCAAAGTATCAATAACTGTAAGATTAAAATCAGATTTATCTCCACCTG
>JANOUJ010000248.1:0-1967 GCA_031416815.1 Chitinophagaceae bacterium | reverse complement strand
GAGGCGATAATCACTAAAATTCCAAATAAAATCAACATGTTATAATCCTTTTAAGTTTTCTAATTTGGCTGCAAAGTAAGTGCTTTTAGCAGGATTGAGCAAACTTAATTTTTGGTACACTTCGCTTGCTTTGGCCGTTTTGCCCTGCCTTGCAAATACCTCTGCCATTGATTCGGTTAATACTTCAGGCTCAGTATTGCTATTTTCGGCTAATATTTGAACATTTGTATCGGGTTTTACATTTGTGTCAGCCTCCGTTTCTACATGCACTTTTTTCATGGTTTTTAACCATTCTGTAAAACTTTTTAGTTGTTTGCCAAGTTTATCTGCTGTTTGAACCTCGTCGCTTAGTTTAATTCCTTGCGATGCAAAATAATCAACCATGTGCATGGGTTCAAAAAGCATGGCTTCATCCAGCGAAGCTTTTTGCTCAGGCATTTTCAATTCAATATGCATCGGCTCAATTTCTTTTTCCTGCTGGTGTGTACCCGGATCGGGTACGTCTGTATTATCTGGCAGGTCATCAACGATTGCCATTTCAGATTGAGCAATGATCGTTTGTCGTACTGCTGTATTTGGTTCAGGCGCAATGACGGCTGAGCCCGTTTGCCTCACCTGAAAATTAAGCCAATGTGGATTATTGAAAAAGAGATTCGTTTTTGCTGCCTGTTTTTCAAAAGCAGTTGTATCATCTTCTAAATTCTGCAATAAAAAAAAATGTGCAGGCGAAAAATAGGGATGCTTTTCGGTGAGTTCTTTTAAAAAATCAGCATTACCTACATCAGAAAAATTCCTGTTAAATAAAGATTCAAAGATTGTTGTGTTGTGCTGCATGCTACAAATCTACATTACCAGTTAGAAAAAATCTTATTAAAAATTGCATCGGCCAGGTTCCTTACAATTTCATCACCTTTGGCCTGCTCCACCTGGCTCAGGCTGAGGTTTGCATCAAAATCAATGCTGTAGGTTACGTCAGCCTCAAAATTCTTTTTCTCGTCGAGTGTATTTTTAAATATAAGGTGAAAGTTTGCTGTTAACCGGTTAAGGCTTGTGTTATTGCCGCTGATACCGGTTGTACTGGTAAAATATTGTGAAACATAGCCGCTGATATCATAGTGGGCATCATCATCATTGGTTTGTCGCAGCCGGGTGGTACCAATGATCTTTTGCTTGAGCTTTTCGGTTAAAGCCGGGCTTAATTGCGGGTTCTTGTATTCAGCCCTATTCTCAAGATAATTTACACGAAAAGTTTTTATTTCGGGCGTTAATCCGCCAATATCTTTAAAACCGTATTTGCAGGTAGCAAAGTTGAATAAGGCAATAAGCAATATGCAAATTGACAATAAAACTATTCTATTGCTGCGCCTTTGCCAATTGCTCATTGCCAATTGCTCATTGCCAATTGATTTACTCTTCAATATCATACTCTTTTAATTTGCGGTACAATGTTCGTTCGCTAATACCCAGGTCGAGCGATGCATCTTTACGTTTGCCTTTGTGTTTCTTCAATGCTTTTATGATGAGTTCTTTTTCCTTGTCCATAATGCTTAAGGATTCTTCAATATCTTCATGATGATCGATCACTTGATTATTATGCGGCAGAAAAACGGGTTTTGATGAAGATGCATTTGTGCTGTTGTTATTTAACTCTGCAAAGGATTGATCATTATATACCGGTGCATGTTGTGCAATGTTGGGATTTTGTAACAGGTCGAAAAACATTTTCTTCAGTTCGTTCACATCTTTTTTCATGTCGAAAAAAAGTTTGTACAATATCTCTCTTTCATTTGCAAATTCACTTTGGCTCACCGAACCTGCACCACCTGCCAAAACCGGTAAGCGTGAATAATTGTGTTCGGGTAAAAAACTTTTCATGGTATTTGCATTGATCAGTTTTTCCTGGCTCAGCACCGATATCTGTTCTGCAATATTCTTCAATTCACGTACATTACCGGGCCAGGGATAGT
>JANOUJ010000247.1:0-1798 GCA_031416815.1 Chitinophagaceae bacterium | reverse complement strand
GGGATATACCATCCCTGCTGAATTTGATACAAGCTTATTTCATAAAAAGGGGGCGTTGGCAGCAGCAAGAACATCCAATCCTGCTAAAGCCAGCAGCGGCTGCCAGTTTTATATTGTACACGGCGCAAAACTATCCGACGTAGAATTGAATATGTTGGAAATGCGAAAAGGAATGAAATATTCTGTCAAGCAAAGAAATATTTATAAAACCATTGGAGGTACCGGTATGCTGGATATGGATTATACTGTTTTTGGAGAAGTGGAAAGCGGGCTTAATGTTATTGATAAAATTGCTTCGGTACCAAAAGAACCAAGCGACCGTCCTATAGGCGATGTACGCATGAAGATAGAAGTGATGAAATAGTTCTCTTCCGATAGTTATCGGTATAAATTCTTATTTTGCAACTGATTCTGTTAACGTCAAATTTCATAAAATGAATTTTCCCGAAAATCTCCGTTACACTAAGGACCACGAGTGGGTTTCTTTAGATGGTACCACCGCAACCATTGGCATTACCGATTTTGCCCAACGTGAACTGGGAGATATCGTGTACGTTGATATATCTGCCAAAGGGAAAGCAATAGCGGCCGAAGAAGTGTTTGGCACTGTAGAAGCTGTAAAAACAGTGAGTGATCTTTTTTTGCCGCTTGCAGGCACCATCACCCAAACAAATCCTTTGCTGGATACACAACCAGAACTGGTTAACACGGATCCCTATGGCGACGGCTGGATGGTAAAAATGACTGTTGCCGATGTGGCAGCATATGATACACTAATGGATGCTGCGGCCTATACAGCAACTGTTGGATAGCAATAAAACCATCATGCAAAATTCTGCTGCAAGGTCATCTGTAAAAAAATTTATACCCGCCATTGCCTGGTTTTTGATTATCCTTGTATTGATCTGCCTGCCGGGATCAAAGATCCCACCTGTTGAAACCTGGCTCAATGATATTTATTTTGACAAATGGGTGCATACCGGGCTTTTTGCCGGACTTGTCTTTTTATTCATCTACCCTATTAGCAGGTTACCAATACCGCTGCAGGTAAAAAAAGCCATGGCAATAAAAATATCCATGGCTGCCCTTATTTGGGGATTAATAACCGAGTTAATTCAAAAGTTTTTCATCCCTGATCGCAGTTTTGACGCATTTGACCTGGTAGCAGATAGTTTTGGAGTTTTAACTGGCTATGCCTGGTGTCGCATAAAATACTTAAAGTAAAAATTTCTATAAAAACAAGCCCGTTTGCGTTTTCAGCTTGAAAATGTACAGGTTTAGCTTACATTTGTACTATGCTAAACACAGAGAACATGGAGTACAATACTACCAGGAACTTTCTGATCATGAGAGAATATGGCCGCCATATTCAGAAAATGGTCGAATACCTGTTAACTATTGAAGACAAAGAAGAAAGACAGCGTAATGCTTATGCGGTTATTGAATTGATGGGATTTTTAAACCCCCATTTAAAGAACGTTGAGGACTTCCGCCATAAACTTTGGGATCATCTTTTCCTCATCAGCGATTTTACACTGGATGTGGAAAGCCCCTATCCCATTCCCACACGTGAAACGTTAAAAGCCAAGCCTGAGCGTTTGCGTTATCCAAAAAGATACCCACGTTTTAACCATCTGGGAAAAAATATTGAAGTGGTTATTGATAAAGCACTGAAAGAAGAAAATCCTGAAAAGAAACAAGGGTTTGCCAATGCTGTGGCTTATTATATGAAACTTACTTACAGCAACTGGCATAAAGAACTGGTGCATGATGATAATATACAGACGGAATTATCGAG
>JANOUJ010000246.1:0-1523 GCA_031416815.1 Chitinophagaceae bacterium | reverse complement strand
AACATTTTCTCAACGTCCTCATCCGTTAAGCCGTACTGCGGCTTTACTTCAATTGATTGCTCCACGCCGCTTCGCAATTCTTTCGCATTTACAGCCAGAATCCCATCAGCATTTATCAAAAAACTTATTTCAACTTTTGGTAAACCTGCAGGCATACCTGGTATACCCGTTAAATTGAATTCGGCCAGCCGTCGGTTGTCTTTAACCATATCCCGCTCTCCCTGGTAAACGGCAATCTTCATTCCGCTTTGTCCATCTTTATAAGTTGTGTATTGCCTGCTTGACTTTGCAGGAATCTTAGAATTCCGTGGTAATAATACATCCATCAATCCACCCATTGTTTCCAAACCAAGAGACAAAGGTGTAATGTCAATCAGCAGCATATCAGTTGTATTGCCCGCTAAAATATCAGCCTGTATGGCTGCGCCCAACGCAACCACTTCATCCGGGTCTACTGTATCATTTAATTTCTTTTCAAAAAATGTACTTACCATTTCTTTCACCAATGGCACCCTCGTACTTCCGCCTACCATTACAATTTCATCAACATCATTCATTTTTAAACCGGCATCTTTTAATGCACTTTTGCAGGATGCAATTGTTCTTTCAACAATTGGCTTAATTAAAACTTCAAATTGTCTCCTGCTTATTGAAATTTCTTTTCCTTCATAATCAGTTTTAAATAAATCATTTGATGATAAGTATTTTTTTGCTTCCTCTGCTTTTAACCTGAGTACCTGCCTGTGTGTTGATACGTCGCCGGTAAAAGTATTTTCCGTTAACCAATGGTCAACAACAGCGGCATCAAAATCATCGCCACCCAAATAAGTATCACCATTGGTTGAAAGCACTTCAAAAATGCCACCGCTAATATTCAATATCGAGATATCAAAAGTGCCACCACCCAGGTCATACACGGCAATAGTTTTTGTTTCTTCCTTCTTCAATCCGAAACCATAAGCCAGGCTGGCTGCAGTAGGTTCATTAATTATACGAAGCACATCCAGGCCTGCCAGTTTTCCTGCATCCCGTGTTGCCTGCCGTTGTGCATCATTAAAATAAGCCGGCACGGTAATTACTGCTTTGCTTACAGGCGTTTTTAAAATATGTTCTGCCTGCTTTTTCAGTTCTTTCAGTATCATCGATGAAAGTTCGACCGGCGAATAAAATACATTTTCTACCTGTACTTTAACAAGTTTATTTTCATCATCAATAATCTTATACGCCAGTAAAGTGGAATTATTTTTTACATCATTGTATGTCTTCCCCATTAATCGCTTTGCTGAAAAAACGGTATTTGCAGGATCTGAAACCAGGTATTGTTTTGCTTCATTACCAACCGTAATATTGCTATTTTTTCCAAAATGAATAACCGACGGAACTAATGAGCCTGCCTGTCCGGCAGGCAGGCTGCTGTTATGTTCTTTCAAAGCAACTGGTTTTTTGCCTTCCGGATGTATGATGGCAACCAGGCTGTTAGTAGTTCCCAGGTCAATACCTACAATTATTTCTTCCTTTTGCAA
>JANOUJ010000245.1:0-12673 GCA_031416815.1 Chitinophagaceae bacterium | reverse complement strand
CTGTGCAGCAACCACTCACCACTTTAACGATCGTGCTGATGGTATGTTCTTTATCACCCGGGTTTATTCTTTCTGGCGAGTAACCGATCATATAATCTTCCGTCATTTTTAAACCCGATAATTTTTCAATGATGGGTACACAATCTTCTTCGGTGCAACCGGGGTATACCGTGCTTTCATATACCACATAATCTCCTTTCTTAATTACTTTACCAATGGTTTCGCTGGCACGGGTTACGGGGATTAGATCCGGTACATTGTGTTTATCAACGGGAGTTGGTACCGCCACAATAAAGAAATTTGCCTTTATTAAAACATCCAGCTCATTTGTGAATTCAATATCGCATCCATCAAAATCCGCAGCATCCAATTCCTGGCTTGGGTCAATTTTGTTACGCATCATTTCCACACGCTCAGCATTAATGTCGAAGCCAATTACTTTTATCGTTTTTGCAAACTCCAGGGCAATGGGTAGGCCAACATAACCAAGCCCGATCACGGCCAATGTTTTTTTCTTATCTAGCAGGTCCTGGTACATATTTTAAAGTAAAAAGTAAAAATTAAAAAATAGGATCTGTTAACTGTAAAGTTTTTTACTTTTGATTTTTAACTTATTTAAATTCTTTTGGTAACTTATTCAACTCCTCGAGCGGTAAATTTTTAAAATACTCATAAGTGATTTTTAACCCTTCGGCTCTTGATACTTTTGGTTCCCATCCCAGCAGTTCTTTTGCTTTGGTTATATCTGGCTGGCGTTGTTTGGGATCGTCAGTGGGCAATTCTTTAAAAACAATTTTTTGTTGTGTACCGGTAAGGTTTATTATTTCTTTGGCAAAATCCAACAGCGATATTTCATCCGGATTGCCCACATTTACAGGTTGTGCATGATCACTCATCAGTAACCGGTAAATTCCATCGACCAGGTCATCTACATAACAAAAACTTCTTGTCTGGCTGCCGTCACCAAAAACGGTCAGGTCTTCGCCACGCAGCGCCTGGCCAATAAATGCCGGCAATGCACGTCCGTCATTCAGCCGCATCCTTGGTCCGTAAGTATTAAATATCCGGATGATCCTTGTTTCCACGTCATGAAAAGTATGATAAGCCATAGTGATGGCTTCCATAAATCGTTTGGCCTCGTCGTAAACACCTCTTGGCCCAACGGGATTCACGTTTCCCCAATAGTCTTCCGTTTGCGGATGCACCAAAGGATCGCCATATACTTCGCTGGTTGATGCCACCAGTATCCTTGCATTTTTAGCTTTTGCTAATCCAAGGCAATTGTGTGTGCCCAGCGAACTTACTTTTAACGTCTGAATGGGAATCTTTAAATAATCTATGGGGCTGGCAGGAGAAGCAAAATGTAAAATATAATCCAACTTGCCCGTAACATGAATAAATTTTGAAACATCGTGGTGATAAAATTCAAACTCTTTTAATTTAAAAAGATGTTCGATGTTTTTCAGGTCACCCGTAATTAAATTATCCATGCCCATTACCTGGAAACCTTCTTTAATAAACCGGTCGCAAAGATGCGAACCTAAAAAACCTGCAGCTCCTGTTATTAAAATCCGTTGCCCCCTCCGCCCATCCTGAGCGGTAGCCGAAGGAAAGGGGGAACCCGACTCAGAATTTTCTATGCTATTTTCAATATTCATGGTGTGACTTTATAAATCCTCATTAAAGAATCCGGGTCCTAGGTCCCTTTAGGCCCGCCCGGCTCATCTATTCGGACGGGGGTTTGGGGTTGTACAACTTTTCTTCCCACACTAACATAATAAAAACCAAGTTCTTCCATTTTATTCATGTCGAACAGGTTTCTGCCATCAAAGACCACTTTATTTTTTAACAGCGATATCATCCTGTCAAAATCCGGTGTCCTGAATTCACTCCACTCTGTTGCGATCACCAATGCATCAGCATCGGCCAGGGCCTCATACTGGTGCTCAGCAAAATGAATACGGCCAGTAAATGAACTCCTTACATTATTCATTGCTTCCGGATCATAGGCAGTAATGATAGCGCCATGTTGCAAAAGCGTTTCAATAATGGTTAATGCCGGTGCCTCTCGTATATCATCTGTATTGGGTTTAAAAGCCAGTCCCCACACCGCAATTTTTTTTCCTTTCAAGTCGCCGTTAAAATAATTTATTATTTTGGGAATGAGGTGGAGTTTTTGTTTTTCATTGATCTCCATCACTGCATCTAATATTTTAAAGTCATAACTTACATCTTTGGCAGATTTTGCCAATGCCTGCACATCTTTCGGAAAGCAACTGCCACCATAACCGATGCCGGGGAATAAAAATCTTTTACCAATACGTTCATCGCTGCCAATACCTTTACGCACCATATCCACATCGGCTCCAAAACGTTCGCAAAGGTTTGCTATTTCATTCATGAAAGTGATCTTTGTTGCCAGGAATGAATTGGCTGCGTACTTGGTAAGCTCCGCACTTTTTTCGTCCATATAAATAATTGGATTGCCCTGGCGCACAAAAGGCAGGTACAGATCGTTTAAAACTTTTTTAGCTCTTTCAGATGTTGTGCCAATTACCACCCGGTCTGGTTTCATAAAATCATCTACGGCCACACCTTCCCGTAAAAACTCGGGGTTTGAAACAATATCAAATTCCGCTTTTGCATTTTTGGCAACAGCAACATGTACCTTATCGGCGGTACCAACCGGAACGGTGCTTTTATCAATAATGATAACATACTCCGAAATGATCTTTCCCAGGTCATCGGCAACACCCAAAATATATTTCAGATCAGCACTACCATCTTCGCCGGGAGGCGTTGGCAATGCTAAAAAGATGATTTGAGCATCCTTAATTCCATCCTGCAAAGAAGTAGTAAAATGTAACCTGCCTTCTTTCTGGTTACGTATAAAAAGTTTTTCTAAGCCGGGTTCATAAATGGTAAGTTCACCACCATTTAATTTATTGATCTTTTTCGCATCGATATCAACACAGGTAACTGTATTACCGGTTTCGGCAAAGCAAGTACCGGTAACCAATCCAACATAGCCTGTTCCAACTACTGCAATTTTCATCTATTATCTGTTAATGGTTATTTGTTAATAGTTAATTGATGCCTTATTTTTCGGCATCTTTTGCTTTTTTAAGATAGTTAATGTATCCATTTAAAATTGCCAGGCATTTATTTATTTGTTCCTTTCTGTTATTCAATTCAACCGCAGAAATATAATTTTCTTCTGCGGCAATAATTAAGTGATCAATTGTCTCGTATAATGATCCTCTGCTGATCCTGCAAAACTGGATATTTTCCTGATAATTAAACCTACCATATCCTTCTGCAATGTTATTTGTAACCGAACGCAGGCATCTCGACAGTTGATCTTTCAACCTGTAATCTTCTTGCTTTGGAAAACTATCAATTAAAGTCTTTAGATCTTTTCTTAGTAATACTGCCTCTTTCCAACAATTAAGGTCTTCAAAAGATTTTAAGTTATCCATGCTTCAAACCTATTAACAAATAACTATTAACGATTCACATAATCCAAAACTTTCGACACAATAAAACCCTGTTGCTCCTCATCCAGTTCAGTGTGAATCGGCAACGAGATCACTCTTTCTGTCAGCCAATCTGTAACCGGTAAATGGTAATCACTGCCACCAAAAGCATCAAACATCTTTTGCCTGTGTGCCGGTACGGGGTAATAGATCATAGATGGTACACCCTGTTCCGCTAAATATTGATTCAATGCATCCCGGTCAACACCATTTAAAGTTAGAGTGTATTGATGAAATACATGTTTATTATTGCCATCTCTAAACGGAATAGTTATGAATTTATTTTCCGCAAAAGCTTTATCGTAAAAATCAGCTGCTTTCCTCCGGGCAGCAATATACTCATCTAAGTGTTTAAGTTTAATATCCAATACAGCGGCCTGCATGGCATCCAGCCTGCTATTGCAGCCCACCACATCATGATAATAACGTTTGCTTTGTCCGTGAGATGCGATCATTCTTAACCTGGCGGCCAGTTCATCATCATCAGTAAACATAGCGCCGCCATCACCAAAAGCACCCAGGTTTTTGGAAGGGTAAAAAGATGTACAACCGATCTGCCCGATAGAACCTGTCTTTTTTATAGTACCATCGCTGAAGGTAAAATCGTTGCCAATGGCCTGGGCATTATCTTCTATTACCGGCAAATTGTGTTTCGCTGCAATGGCCATTATCTTTTCCATATCGGCCGCATGGCCATATAAATGAACCGGCACAATGGCTTTTGTTTTGGGTGTGATGGCTTTTTCAACCGCTTCAGGGTCTATGCAAAAAGTTTTAGGGTTTATTTCCACAAAAATGGGTTTGATGTTTAGCAAAGCCGCAACCTCCACCGTGGCAATGTAGGTAAATGAAGGTGTTATAACTTCGTCACCGGGCTGTAAACCCAGGGCCATCATAGCAATTTGTAGGGCATCGGTACCATTGGCACAGGGAATGCAATGTTTGCTGCCGTGGTATTGTGCCAGGTTATCTGCAAAATCATTCACCACTTTTCCACCAATGAACATAGAACTTTCCATTACCCCAATTACCGCAGCATCTACTTCGGCCTTTATTTTAAGGTACTGGGTTTTGGTATCAACCATTTGTAAGGGCCTCATCGTAAATTATTTTGTGCGCCGCAAAGATAGGGATTGCGGCAAGAATGAAGAATTTGTGATATGGGTAACTTCAATTAAAAAATAGCCACTAGATTTGCCTGACTTAAATGCTTGGTAAATTTTTATATAAACTTTTTCTTTTACTGTATTCCACAGGAATTCGTGCCGTATCATTATGGAATCCTAAGGCTAAAAAATGGCTTATTGGCCGCAGGAACATCTTTGCAACGCTCAATGCTCAACTCTCAACTCTCAACGCTCAACCCATCTGGATGCATTGTGCCAGCCTGGGCGAATTTGAGCAGGGCAGGCCTTTGCTGGAGCAATTAAAAAGTCATACTTCGACAGGCTCAGCATCAAAAGTCAAAATTGTACTCACTTTTTTTTCACCCTCTGGTTATGAAGTGATGAAAGATTACAAAGGAGCAGATTTTATTTTTTACCTGCCGATGGATTCCCCGATGAATGCAAAAAAGTTTTTAGATGCAGTAAATCCTTCATTGGTACTTTGGGTAAAGTATGAATACTGGTTTTATTATCTCACCGAAATAAAACGAAGAAATATACCAACTGTGCTGGTATCTGGAATATTCCGTAAAAACCAACCTTTTTTTAAATGGTATGGTACGATCTGGAAAAAAATGCTCGAAAGCTTTATCCATTTTTTTGTGCAGAATGAGGAATCGAAGCAACTCCTTGCAACGCTTGGATTTGCTAAAAACGTAACCAATAACGGTGACACCCGCTTTGACAGGGTATTGGAAATTGCTGAACATTTTAAACCTGTTGCCGGCATTGATGCATTTTGCGGCGACAGCCCGGTAATTGTAGCCGGCAGCACCTGGGAAGAAGATGAAATAGAATTATTGCATTTTGTAAATGTGCATCAGCATATAAAATTTATAATTGCTCCGCATGAAATTGATAAGACCAATTTAAAGGACGTAAAAGATGAATTTCCGAATTCGGTATTCTATTCTCAATTGGAAAACGAACAACGAACAACGAACAACCCCCAGGGTTTTGCGATCGAACAACATTCAACCCCTAACGTTTTAATAATTGATAACATTGGGATGCTCTCCCGCCTTTACAAGTATGCAACTGTAGCCTACGTTGGCGGCGGGTATGGAGCCGATGGAGTGCATAATGTTTTAGAAGCTGCAGTATATGGTAAGCCGGTTGTGTTTGGCCCGGTGTATGAAAAATTTTATGAGGCGATAGGATTGGTGGAGGCAGATGGAGCCATTAGTATCGATGGCGGGCCTGTAAAACTGGAAACTATTTTAAATGGATTGCTGAATGATGAAGTTGAAAGAAAAAGAAGAGGAGAAGCTGCAAAGCAATTTGTTTATGACAATGCAGGTGCATCAAAAAAAATAATGCAGTTCATTCAGGAAAACCGTCTTTTAACCAGTTGAAAAAACTGGGTAACCATTGCATTGTCGGCATCCCATCCGTTTTTAACTTTCAGTTCCCTTTGTATCCAATACTCGGCTTCGGCAAAAATGGTAAAGCTGTTGATCGTTTTAATACTCCGTTCATAAGCTACTTCATCGCCGCGGAACAATTCATTGATAAATAAAAAGCGGTCATTTACACCAATGGCTTTTCGTAGATCCCGGATGGGTATTTCGGTCAAAGTATCACCAAGGTCTATTTTTGATTGTTTCAGTTTTTCATTTATGGACGCATGATTGTTTGAAGCAGATTCATTGATCTCTTTTGCAGGCTGTGCTTTTTCCGGCAGGGGCTTAAACTCCTGCTGGTGGTTAAGTGTGGGAATATCTTCCTCCGGTTCAAAAACAATGTGAGGCTTGTTTTGAACGCTGATCTGCTGCATCGTTTCCGCCTTCCGCTTAATTTCTTCCAGTTCGGCTTCTATTTCGGCTTCATCAACCTGTAAAATTTCAACGGTTCGTTCTTCCTTATCCGGATCAGGTATGTTCACCGAAGGCTCTTTGAGTCCCGTAGTCATATTCGATAGCGTAACCACCACTGATTCATCCTGAAAAACATCACTTTGCTGCAGGTGCAGTAATTCTGCCTGTAACATTTGGACGGTAAGCAACAGTTGATCTGCTGAAACATTCTGTGCAAACTGGTCCTGTAATTTTTTTAGGAGTGTCTCCACTCTTTCCATGATATTATTATACTTTTGATGCCCATGCCTGAACGCGGCAACCGTTAAAAAACAACTAAGCCCACTAAGTTACAAACTGATTTTTAAAAAAAATACTTAAATGTTTATAGAACCCAATTTTAAAGGCGAAAGAAGAGGATGGATTGAAGTGATCTGTGGCAGTATGTTCAGCGGAAAAACTGAAGAACTGATACGCAGGCTTAAAAGAGTAAAAATTGCTAATCTGAAGGTGGAGATATTTAAGCCCTCTATTGATGTGCGTTATGACGAACAGAAAATAGTGAGCCATGATACCAATGCCATACATTCAACACCGGTTGACAGCTCTCAAAATATTTTATTACTGGCCCAGGATGTAGATGTGGTGGGCATTGACGAAGCCCAGTTTTTTGATGGCGAAATTGCCAATGTTTGTGAACAACTGGCACAAAAAGGTATCAGGGTAATCGTTGCCGGGCTTGATATGGATTATTTGGGTAACCCTTTTGGCCAAATGCCCAACCTGCTTGCCAAGGCGGACTATATTACAAAGCTTCACGCCATTTGCCAGGTATGTGGCAATATTGCTAATATTAGCTATCGCAAGGTTAAAGGAGGAGGACAGGTTTTGCTCGGCGAAAAGGATGTGTATGAACCACGCTGCAGGCATTGTGCCCGGTTAACAGATTGATATCATAAAAACTGCTATGGTCTCAAGAATATTTACGCTGTTACAAAAAGATATACTGCTTGAATTCAGGCAGAAGCATACTTTTTATGGCATCCTGCTATACATTGCCTCTACCATTTTTGTACTGTATTTATCTATCGACAGGCCCGATGCCGATGTATGGAACGGCTTATTCTGGACCATTCAATTGTTTATTTGTGTAAATGCAGTGGCCAAAAGTTTTTTGCAGGAAAGCCGCGGACGCATGCTCTATTTTTACTCTATTGCATCGCCGGTTGAGTTTATCATCGCCAAGATGGTTTACAATTTACTGCTCATGATCGTGATGAGCCTGCTGAGCCTGTTGCTTTTTGTTATTTTCTTAGATAACCCCATCAATAATGCCCTATGGTTTATGGGTATTGTGGTTTTGGGCGGCGCCAGCATCAGTATTGTATTCACTTTAATGAGTGCTATTGCTGCCAAAGCTCAGCAAAATGCGGCACTGATTGCCATTTTAGGATTTCCTGTTATACTGCCGCAACTTTTATTATTAATGCGCCTGAGTAAAGCGGCTTTTGCTGAAGTCTTCAGGCAAGGAGCTATAATGGAATTGTCACTTTTGATAATTGGCCTTGATGTTTTGGTGATTGCATTGGCTGTAATTCTGTTCCCATATTTATGGAAAGATTAAGCTAATAAAAGCAATATTTTTTTTAATTCTTTGCAAAGGTTTACCCTAACTTTGCCGCACTTTATAAACTTCTCTTTTTGAAGAAAAACTGGTGGAAAATATTATCCTTTCTTATTTTGATCTACACCGTTGTGGGAGGTTTTTTGATGGATGTTCCCCGTTTATTTATTCTGAATGAAACGATACGCAACCTCTATTTTCATGTTTGTATGTGGTTTGGGATGATGATACTGTTTGGAGTTAGTTTTGTGTACAGCATTAAGTACCTGAGAGGTTTTAGTTTACGCAACGATATTTTCGCACACAATTTTGCTGCCGTGGGTACTTTCTTCGGCATACTGGGTTATGCCACCGGCACCATTTGGGCAAATTATACCTGGGTATCCGATCAAAGCCAGTCGCTGGGCAGCATATTAAAAGAACCAAAACTGATCGGTGCTGCCATTGCCTTATTAATTTACGGAGCTTATTTTGTTTTGCGTGGCTCATTTACCGATATGGATAAGAAAGCAAGAATAAGTGCGGTGTATAATATTTTTGCGTTTGCCATGCTTTTCCCAAGCATCTGGATAATACCAAGGTTGGTAGGCAGTTTACATCCCGGCGCACCCGGCAGCGATAGTGGCAACCCGGCTTTAAATTTTAAAGATATAGACAGCCGGTTGAGAATGATCTTTTATCCTGCTATAATCGGATGGACATTATTAGGCGTTTGGATAGCTACTTTAAAGATAAGGTTACAATTAATTAAAGATAAAACTTTGATAAATGGATAAGATAGTTTTACGTTTGGTATTGTGTGTTTTTTGTTTTGTATTGAATGCAGCTTGTTTTGCACAGGATGCAAAACCAGAAATGGCAGATGTAATGCGGAGCAATGGTAAAATTTACGTGGTGGTAGCGGTGTGCCTTACAATTTTAATTGGCTTATTCATTTATGTATTTTTATTAGATAGAAAAATAAGCAGGCTGGAAAAGGGAAAGGATTAAGATCAAAAATTCAAAATTCAAAATTCAAAATTCAAAAAATAACGATTGCTAAATATTAAACCAATTTTATGAGTGCTAACCAGCCATACAGCTTTTTCCAGAGTGTGGAAAGAAGCTTTGACAAAGCCGCCAAATTCACCAAATGGGATTTGGGTATTTTAGAACAGATTAAGGCCTGCAACAGTGTTTACCAGATGCGTTTTCCTGTTAAGCGGGACGATGGAAGTATTGAAGTGATTGAGGCTTACCGTGTACAACACAGTCATCACAAAGCGCCATGTAAGGGCGGTATTCGTTTCAGCGATGAAGTAAACCAGGATGAAGTGATGGCATTGGCCAGTTTGATGACCTATAAATGCGCCATTGTGAATGTGCCTTTTGGTGGTGGTAAAGGTGGTATCAAGATCAATCCAAAAAAATACAGTGAGTACGAACTGGAAAAAATTACACGTCGTTACACATCTGAATTGGTTAAGAAAAATTTTATAGGCCCCGGCATTGATGTACCGGCTCCTGATTACGGAACAGGCTCCAGAGAAATGGCCTGGATAGTTGATACGTATGCATCGCTAAAACCAGGTGAAATTGATGCTGCCGGTTGTGTAACCGGTAAGCCTGTAACACAAGGCGGAGTACGTGGCCGTACAGAAGCTACCGGCCTGGGTGTTTTTTTTGGTATACGTGAAGTGTGCAACATGCCTGATGTAATGGCGAAACAGGGACTTAGTGTTGGTATTGAAGGAAAAACAGTAGTGGTGCAGGGTATGGGTAATGTAGGTTTTTATTGTGCTAAATTTTTTCGAGAAAATGGTGCAAAAGTTATTGCCATTGCTGAATACGAAGGAGCCATTTATAAAGAAGATGGTTTGAATGAAGAGGAAGTTTTTGGTCACCGCAAAGCAACCGGTTCTATTTTAAATTTCCCTGGTGCAACAAACCTGGCTATTAATACCGATGCGCTCGAACTGGAATGTGATATTTTAATTCCTGCTGCATTGGAAAATGTTATCAACGGCCAAAATGCGCCAAGAATAAAAGCAAAGATTGTTGGTGAAGCAGCCAACGGACCTTGTACACCAGAGGCTGATGAAATATTTACACAAAGAGGTATTTTATGTGTGCCCGATATGTACCTGAACGCAGGCGGTGTTACGGTAAGTTATTTTGAGTGGCTGAAAAACTTAAGCCACGTTCGTTATGGCCGTATGGAAAAGAAGTTCACTGAAAATCTGAACGCACATATTTTAAGCCAGATAGAAGAGTTAAGCGGGAAAAAAGTAAGTGCAGCTGAACGTAGTTTTATTATGCATGGCCCTGAAGAAGTGGACCTGGTGCATAGTGGATTGGAAGAAACAATGATCGCTGCAACCTGGGAGATCATGGATATCTGGAAGAACAATCCCGAGATTCCTGATATGCGTACGGCTGCTTATGTAAGTGCCATTAATAAAGTTGCGATCAGTTATAGCGAGCTGGGTATATTCCCATAAACTGTTTATTGATTCAGATATTGAATTGCATCCTGCCAACTGCAGGATGCAATTTTTTTATAAGGAACGGTTAGTGGAATATTATAACTTTACCACGTCCATTTGTTCTGTAACCTGCCGGTTAACACGATAGCTCACAGTTTTGCCTGATCTCTTACCGGTGATCTCAAATTTTAAAACTGCATCACCCAGGTCATCTGTGTTCAGTAAAAATTGCTTTGAGAAAACTTCGCCTTTTACATCGGCATTGTAAAAAACAATACCTGCTTCATCAGTAATAATGATGTTAAACACATTTTCATCCTTTGTACCCAAGAAGTTTAGCTGGATAAGCGGCTGGTTTTTAAAAGTACCTGCATACTTTAGTTCTACCGGGAGAGAAGGATTGACAATTGAAGTGTCGGCTGCATTTACCTGCATAAAGCCAATGACTGAAAAAATGGCAATTGCAATGATTGTTTTGATCTGTTTCATAAAGTTTAATTTAATGGTTACTAATAATTGTTGATTAAAAATTGATAGTAAACAATCGGATTTTTTTCAGGTAGCAAACAACAATTAAAGAGGCGGGGCAGATCCGCTGTTATTACAATCAATGCAGGCAGAAAGTATTTAAACTATCAAGCATGTAGTCAGCATTAATTGCTTTGATGATGTAAAAGTAGAAGTGTTTTTTAGGGATTGCAAACCCAGATCTTATCTAAACTGATGTGCCCAACAGGAAAGTACCAGGCCGAAAAGCTTGCTAATAAAGGGTTTTAGAAAGATATCTGTATGACAGCCAAAAGCATTTTTGCAAAAGCATTGAGAGATACACTTAACGTTTAGTTCACATTGTTTTTTGTTTCGGGTTCTATCAGATCCCACAAATTGCCATACAAATCTTCAAAAACAGCAACGGTTCCATATGCTTCTTTTACAGGGGGGCGTACGAAAATTATTTTTTGTAAAAGCATATTATTATAGTCTCGCCATAAATCATCGGTATATAAAAATAAAAATACCCTGCCGCCGGTTTGATTACCAACCTTGCTTTTTTGTTCTTCAGTAGCAGCCTGTGCAAGTAACAGGCAACATTGCCCATCGCCTTTCGGTTTTACCATTACCCAGCGTTTTGTTTCACTCAGTTTGGTGTCTTCGATAAGCATGAAATTTAATTTCTGAGTATAAAAAGCGATGGCTTCATCGTAGTTGTTTACTACTAAAGCAATATGGGCTATGTGTTGGTTCATAAGTAGTCAATCAATTTGTTTTGTCGATGAGTTTTTATAAATTTTTTGCATATTGAAATTCTCTTTTTGAGCAAATGACACAACGCTTTGGAACAACAAGAACAACAGTAATAAACTTTTCATCTTGATGGATTACAGTTACAAGTTACTAAACATGTTGAATTTTAGAACGGGTTAAGAAGGATACCAACTTACTGGCATTAATTTGTTTTTTTTAAAAGTTATTTTACATTAAGTTTAGAAAAAAATTCAATGAAAACGCTGACAGAACTTCAAACTGAGAATTCTACATTTTCTATTGGGCAGGCATTATCCGATGGCTGGAACCTGGTATCAAAAAGCCTCGGTTATTATATTCTGGGAGGTGTTATTGCAATAGGCGTAGGGCTGGGGGTTGGGGTGATACCCTTTGTGGGCGGCATTATTAACAACCTTATACTAAGTCCCTGTTTAATGGGAGGCGCTGTGTATGTTACCTGGCGCATTTCAAATGGCAAGGGCTGGACAGATTTTGGTGACATGTTCAAGGGTTTTAATTACCTGCAACCTATTGTTATAAGTACACTTATACAGTTTGTTATAAGCATGATAATAGCGTTGCTGGTGTTTTTTAACTTTCTGACCGAGCTGATGAACGTTTTTAATTTGTCACAAAATGCAGACATGTTTACCCGCCAGGAAGAAATAAGCCGGGCTTTTCTACAATTAATACGTGACGGGAAGTTTGTAGTGTCTTTATTGTTACTGATGGTTACATTGTTATTTATCACTGTTTTATGGGCATTTAAAACTCATTTTATAATTATTTATAAAATGCAAGCCTGGCCCGCAATGGAAAT
>JANOUJ010000244.1:0-2751 GCA_031416815.1 Chitinophagaceae bacterium | reverse complement strand
GAAAAGATAACTTCGAATTTCCAGGATAATTTGAAAGAGATCAATACCCGTCGCAACGGGTTAGAGCAAAAATTGTATGACAGCAACCGCAATGAAGAGTAGCTTCAATTGATGCGTATTAAAAAAAGCTTTGTTTATTTTCTTACTGCATTAAGAAGCAATGAATTGCTGATGATGAAGATCAGCCGCACCAATATTTTAAAATTAAATGAAGAAGAAAGAGATTTCCTTGAAGACCTGATCGTGGAAACTTCGCAGGCCCTTGAAATGGCTAACACTTACACCAACATCCTCAACAGTACTTTGGATGCATTTGCAAGCATTATCAGCAATAACCAGAATGAAGTTTTAAAACGCCTGACTACGCTTACCATTTTTTTAAGTGTACCAATTTTGATTGCCAGCATTTATGGTATGAATGTTCCCATCCCCTACCAGGATAGAGCGTATGCATTTTGGGTTCCGGTAATTTTATCAATTGTAATTCTTGGCCTGGCCATGTGGAATTACTGGAAACGTTTAAAGAGATAACCATGTTCAACATCAGGGTTTATGGCATCTTAGTAAATGATCAAAAGCAGGTGCTGGTAAGCGATGAATTTATTCGAGGGGCTTACATCACCAAATTTCCTGGAGGTGGCCTGGAGTTTGGTGAAGGCACACGTGATTGTTTGCGACGGGAATTTATGGAAGAAATGCATTTAGAAGTAAAAATTAAAGAACATATTTATACCACCGATCATTACCAGCAAAGTGCATTTAACCCTGCTCACCAGATCATCTCTATTTATTATTTTACGGAAGCACTGGAACCGATCACAGTTCCCTTACGTACCAAACCATTTGATTTTGATGCACAGCAGATAAAAATGTACGAAGAAACCGGCGAAACAGAAACTTTCCGTTTTATAGATTGGGCTGATTTTTCGGAAGAAACGGTAAGTTTACCAATTGATAAAAAAGTAGCCAACATGATAAAACAAATGTAATGATAACAACAGATAATTTTTTTGAACAGGAGATTATTTTGGAGGATAACAGAGCAAGGCTGGAACCACTCACCGAAAAACATTTTGATGCGTTGATGGCTGTTGCACTCAGTAATAGCGATATCTGGAAATTCACCCTTGCTAATATTACAGACGAACCCAGTTTCACTCATTATTTTAATACCGCATTAATAGAACGTGAAAACAAAGCCTCCTACCCCTTCGCCATGTTTGATAAAAAAGAGAACCGCTATGTGGGCTGCACACGCTATGCCAATATTTCATTTAGAGATAAACGCATGGAAATTGGCTGGACATGGATAGATCCGCTACTTCAGGGCAGTGGAATTAACAAGCATAATAAATTTTTGATGCTGCAATTTGCTTTTGAAACGCTGAACCTTAACAGGGTGGAACTGAAAACTGCCGGTACCAATTTAAAATCGCAGCGGGCAATGGAAAAGATAGGCGCTGTACGGGAAGGTGTTTTGCGTAAGCACAGCATTAATGATATTGGTGCTATAAGAGACACGGTTTATTATAGTTTTATCAATGACGACTGGCCACAGATAAAAAAAGATATTTTTAAAGATTTCATTACTCCACTCACCTAAACCAACGCATATGAAAAATTTAATTGCTTTATTCATTTCATTGATCTTTATTTCCTGCAGTGATAATAAAACAGAAACAGTTGCGGCGCCGGCAGATGATCTATACAAAGAAATTCAAGTCGGCGGCGTTAAAGTGATCCCTATCGAAACGCCGAAAGGCAAATTCAACGTGTGGACCAAGAGCATTGGCAGCAATCCAAAAATAAAATTACTCTTACTCAATGGAGGTCCTGGTGCCTCACACGAATATTTCGAGTGCTTCGAAAATTTTATGCTCCCCGAAGGTTTTGAGCTGATCTATTATGACCAGTTGGGCTGCGGACTTTCCGATAATCCAAAAGACACCAGCATGTGGGACCTGGGAAGATTTGTAGAAGAAGTAGAACAGGTTCGCAAGGCATTAAATTTAAACAAGGATAATTTTTATTTGCTTGGCCACAGTTGGGGAGGCATACTGGGTATGCAATACGCTCTAAAATACCAGGAGCATTTAAAAGGTCTTATCATTAGTAATATGATGATGAGTTGCCCGGCGTATGGTAAATATGCACAGGAAGTACTGGCTCCACAGTTTGATCCAAAAATTTTAGATACCATACGCCAGATAGAAGCCAAAGGCGATTTTCAAAACCCAAAATACATGGAATTGTTGATGCCGAATTTTTATGCAAAACATATTTGCCGCATTCCATTAGACCAATGGCCTGAACCGTTGAACCGCGGTCTTTCAAAAATGAACCAGTCGTTGTATGTTACCATGCAGGGCCCCAGCGAGTTTGGTATTGGAGGTAATTTAATTAACTGGGATGTGACTAAAGAATTACCTAAAATAAAAATCCCCACGCTAACCATCGGTGGAAAACACGACACCATGGACCCCGAACACATGAAATGGGTAAGCAGCCAGGTGCAAAATGGAAGATCAATAACCTGTCCCAACGGCAGCCACATGAGTATGTATGATGACCAAAAAAATTATTTTCCGGGGTTGATACAGTTTATTAAAGATGTGGATGCAGGAACGGTAAAGGGTGGGAAATAAAAGTATCTTGTCATTTCGACGAAGGAGAAATCTGAAAAGTAAATCACTATACAAAATATAGATTTCTCCTTCGTCGAAATGACAGAACAAAAAATTTGGGCTCGCC
>JANOUJ010000243.1:0-6140 GCA_031416815.1 Chitinophagaceae bacterium | reverse complement strand
TTCGGTAAACAATCTTTTCTGCTGGTTATCCTGGTTTACATGCGTATCAAAACTGCCCAATGAAACATAATACACTTTCGTATTAATATCAGAAAAAATTAAAGAGGCAATTGTCTTCAGATCTTTTCCCAAACTGGTGTTTGGATACGTTTGCGAAGTTGGATGCACTTTGCTTTGCTGGTAAATATAATCTGCGCTGCTGAGTGTGGCACTCATGGTTTTGTACAAATAATCAATGGTCTCTTCACCGGTTTTATGATCGGCATTAACATCTTTTAAAAACCTGCCGTTACTGGTATTGTATAATTTTCTAGGGTCTTTAAATGCAAGTCCTTTGTTTTCATCTCCTTTTAAAGCCAGGCTAAGCACATCATCCAGTTCCATTGCCTGTGTTGGTTTATCGCAACCTTTGCATTGTGCATCCAAATAGCGGCCAAGCCAGCCCGTATTTACATATTCATTGCTTTGGCTGGCGCTATGCCAGATATCCATACTGCGAAAATGTGACCGGTCGGGATTTGGATAACCCACACTGTTCATGATAGCCAGGCTTCCATCATCATACAGTCCTTTAAATGCCTGTAAGGCAGGATTGAGGCCCGTTTCATCCGTCAACAGCAATGCATCATTTTTCGCAATACCCAGTTTTGGCCGTTCTCTATAATAAATATCATCACGTACCGGTATCACGGTATTTAATCCATCGTTGCCGCCACTGAACTGGATAACCACCACCACTTTATTGCCCGGCGGCACCATCATCGGCTTTTCAAATGCTTTTAAAAATTTAGGCAACATTAATGAGGCCGTGGCCAACGAACCGATCTGTAAAAATTCTTTGCGTTTGATAACCATTTTTAAAAGCTTTTGGCTCTTAGCTCCTAGTTGTTAGCTAAGTGCTAACCGCTAATAGCCAACAGCTGTGTTAACATAATTGATATTCTGGTGTGCTCATCAGGTTTACAACAGCGCTCTTAATAAAGTTTTCCCTGCTGGCAGCATTTATATATCTATCCAACAGGGCGCTGCTAACTTTCTGTTTTGTTTGTAAAACGGTGGATTCAATATTCTCCAACAGCTTTTCCCGTGGCACTTTTTCAAAAATGGTGTTTACAGCAGCCCAATTAATGGTTGCCGTTCCACCTTTTACGGCATCTTTCATTTTCTTTATCCCCTCAATCATTTGGCCCATTTGCACATCATCATCTGCCTTGGGCCTTATATCCAATGCATCGTTTGCCGAAAATATCTGTGGAATGCGCAGGCGCAACATTAAGGAACTGCTATCAATCCAGCTTTTACCTCCCGGCCAGCCTGCCACGTTAGGCGGGTAAAATAATACCTGGCCCAAAGCCCGTTGAAACAATAACTGTGACTGGTCATTTTCCAACTGCATGGGCAGTAACCTTCTGATGCCTGCAAGTAATTCAACCGGTGATTTTATTTTGGTGCCGATGTTCTTCTCATTATAGAACCAATCACTGGTATACATATCTTCAAGTAACCTGGCTATGTCATAATTATTACTGTAAAAACGATTGCTTAACCATTGCTGGTTTGCTTCATTCAGGTTATCATTTACAAAATGCCGGTATATTTTTTTACTGATATAATTGGCTGTCTGCTTATTATCTAAAAGTATATTTAAAATGTCGTCCCCATCAAAGCTGCCAGTTTTACCTAAAAAGGTTTTACTGCCATTGTCGTGTTGGTTTTTTCTGAAAATAAATTCTCCCTTTAGATTAAAAGCCCATCCGGTAAAAGCCCTGGCTGCTTCCTTCACATCAGCCTCGGTATAATTTCCACGGCCCATGGTAAACAGCTCCATAACTTCACGGGCAAAATTTTCGTTGGGATGCGACTTTCTGTTTTGCTGGTTATTTAAAAACTGCAGCATGGCGGGAGATTTACTTACCGCCTTCAACATATCAGCAAAACTCCCTAAGGCATTCGTACGGATTATGTGTAACAGTTCCTGTTGAAAAAAACTATTTGGAATCCTGCAGGCAAAATGCCCGTGCCAGAACAGGCTCATTTTTTCTCTTAGTTGGGCCTCGCTGTTAACCATCGTCTCCATCCAACGCAGGTTCATTATTTTCAGATCATCACGAGATTTCTCCCGAAATTTTTTTCGCACTTCCGGGCTCTTTACCGCCTTTTGCATTTCCAGCATATCGCTGGTGCCCCCCATTATGTATTCATCAGCCGGGTTTTGGGTTACTTCAATTTTTTCAACCGGTTTAGATGATGTTTTTACCAGCAAAGCCCAAAGATCTTTTTGAGAGATGATATCAAGTGAGGCCACATTTTCGGCCATGGGACCAAAAGCACTACGCCATAACAAGTGTTGATTTCTTATACGATTGGAGACAGCCATAATGATAGGTGTGTGTTTAACTGATCAATTGAACTGCTGTATGACCTTTTTTATAACTATGGGTTTAATATTGAAGTTATAAATATACAAATCAAAAATAAAAATAGTTTCATTAATTCCATTTAATAATGCATTGGCAAAAGCCAGTTAGTCTTAAGCAACTCTTTATTGCTAAGTTTTAAACTGCAGATGTGTGAATGATACAATTTTTACCTTTAACTCTGTAACAGCAATTTGCTTCAATGCAGTAAACTTTGTACTGTAAAGTTGATTAAACTTATTAAAACGAGTAATGAAAAGATCTTAAGTAGAATCAATATTGTATCAAATCATTAAATTTAAACTATGCCTTTTGCGAAATCAGTTCAAAATAAAGAAACGCCGGTAAACATTTATTACGAAGACACGGGAAAAGGATTGCCAGTAGTTTTTATACATGGTTGGCCACTAAGTGGCAGCATGTGGGAGTACCAGGTCACACAATTACCGCAACAGGGTTTAAGGTGTATTACTTACGACAGAAGGGGTTTTGGCAAATCTGACCAGCCGTTTAGTGGTTATGATTATGATACTTTAGCTGGAGACCTTAAAGCAGTACTGGATGAACTGGACCTTCAAAATATAACTCTTGTTGGTTTTTCGATGGGCGGGGGAGAAATAGCAAAATACTTTTCATTGCATGGCGGCGAAAGGGTTTCAAAAGTTGTTTTAATAAGTGCAGTGGTTCCGTATATGTTGCAAACTGCAGATAATCCTGATGGTGTGCCACAGGAAGAATTTGATAAAATGCTTAAGGCAATAACGGAGGACAGGCCAAGTTTTCTGCAAGGATTTAATAAAGATTTTTATGGTGTGGAACTGATGCACAACCCCGTTACAGGTGCATACCTGGCCAATGCTTCAGCCCAGGCATTAACTGCATCTCCCATTGCTACCATTGAATGTGCGAAATCATTTTCATCAACCGATTTCAGGCAGGATATTCTAACAATAAATGTACCTACACTTATTATACATGGCGATAAAGATAAAACCGTTCCCATTAAAGCTACAGGTGAGCAATCTGCCAAAAATATTAATGGATCTGTACTAAAAGTGTATGAGGGAGCACCGCATGGATTATGGTTTACAGACAAAGACAAGCTAAATCAGGACCTGATTGATTTTATTTAAGAGATTGGGACCTTAAACATCTAAAGCTTTTGCACCGTTTTTTTAACGGCCGAAAAAACACTTTTCCAAACCAGGTTAAAAAACGATTTGGTAACGTCACGCTGGTAATTGATCTCATCTGTTCGTACCACCCCGTTCTGTGGATTTTTATCTTTCATCAAGGCATTGGCAAGTAAGGACTGAAATCCCTTCCGCTTTACATCGATTGAATCCTTTTTTAGAACTTCGATCTTAAGGTCCTGGTAGAGTAAGGTAGCACTGCCTTTGGATGCAAGGTCGTTACCTGTCATATTAAATGTAAGTTTATTTATCTGGCCTCTTTTTATGGAAGTCATCCCAAGGGGTTCGGCAATGGCATTTAAGGAAACCGCACTAAAACCACCTGAATTTCCTGATACATCAAATGTTGCACTATTGAGCGAAAGTTTCCACACAGACCGTATCTGGGCTACACCCATAAAATTGGCGGTTGCATCCAATACAAGCAAATTATTTTTATTGATGATATCCTTAATGTTGGTGACGTTGGTTATCGTTCCATTAATATTTTTAAAAAACACAGTGCCCGTTTCTTTTGAGATGGCTGCCTTTTCGGTATATGCAACCATGCCATTTTTTACATTCAGTTTTTTTATGCTGAAGGGAAATTTAATATTTTGCAGCATCTGGTGTGGATATTTTCCCACCTTACTGCTCCGGTCTTCGGCAACAGTTCTGTCCCGGTAAATTTTTACTACAGGCTGCAGGCTTGCCATGGCAGCTTCCAACCTACGCTGTGTGATGAGCAACCTGGTATCGATACCGGTTAACTCAATATTATTAAATTCCAGGTTATTCAGGTCTTCCTGGCGGTTAAGGCTTTTACTAAATGTCGCTTCCGTAAACTGTGGCTTAACCGTAAAATTTCTTATACGCATGGAAGAATTGGCATTGTTAATATCAAAAGCGCCAATATTTATTTTATATCTTCTATTTTCCGTTAGAAATGAGAACCCATCGGCGTATAATACCCAATTGCTGCTGCTGATGAGATTCTTTATATTAGTGCCCGAGTCCAATTTCTGAATATCAAAAGCACTAAATCTTGCATTACTGATGGTTATAGGTGCATCATTGGGTTTTGCCCGGTTGTACACGAGTATTTGGGTTCTGCCAACGGATACTTTATCTACCAGCGCTTCATTAAAATAATTATTATCAATTTCAATTTCTTCTTTAGTACTGCCTGTGTCTTTCTTTAGTTTTGTGTAAAAGGTAAGTATACCGCCGTCGCTGGTCAATTCTTCGGCCTGTAACTGCTGCCTGACAATAAAAGCGTCTGTTGAAATATTTTTGATGGAAGTGTTGTTGACATCGAAGATGATTTTACCCTCATCGTTCTTTTGTTGAAACTTTTTAAGGCTTATAAATTTGCCTGGTGCATTGTATTCCACATCTGTAAATGTTGCCTTGCTTTTATCGCCCTTGACGTACACCTCTTTCACTTTTGCAACTACATCTTTAATGAAATAGCTAAGTATATTCTGGTAATTTTTGGAACTGTCGATCCTGAATTTTTTTAACTGAACATTAATATCTCTCAGGGCTGTATTGGGTTCACCGGTCTTATCCGTAAAATTCAAAAATCCATTTTCTATAATGATCTCATGTGCGTTAATGCTTTTAAATTTACCCAGCAGCTTTTCATATATAACGAGGCTGTCGTTGCTGTTCAGTAATTTCTTTTCTTTTTTTCCTGAACGGATAATGTACACAACCGGGTGTTTAATAAAAATCGTTCTTGCTTCTATTGAGGTGTTACTGATAAGGCCCGCAATATTAGCGCCTCTTATGGATACTTCATCTACCTGTATATTGTAAACCGTAGGCGCTGCCGCGGTATCATACATAATTAATTGTTTTTGTAAAGAATCAGATTGCAGCCTTACATTGTAAAACGAAGCATTCCCATTCACTTCATCAATGAACGAGCTGTCGTAATGGATAAAATATAAACTATCGGTTCCTTTATTTATGGCAGTCTCAATACTATTTTTAATTATCCTTTTTTTGTATTGCTGCCAATAGATCAGGCCGCCGAATATTGCGAGGCCGAGCACAATCAGGAAGATTCTTATAAATTTTTTCAACGTAGTATTTATTAAATGCAAAGCTTAAAAAGGTAAGCCTAGTGCAATGTTTAAAATCAGGTTTTCTCTCCGCCATGCCCCGCTGCCAAAATTAATTTTATTTAATACCCATCTTTGCCCATCAGGCAAATAGGGTTTTCGTAAAGGTATTCCAAGGTCGGCTCTTATTATTAAAACATTGGCATCAAACCGTATTCCAAACCCGGTAGCTACTGCAATTTCTTTAAACCAGGTTTTAGTTAATTTACTGGCAGGGCCAAACATCAAAGTATCCTTTGTCCAGATATTGCCGGCATCCACAAATACTGCGGTGCTGATGTTGCCGGTAACCGGGATCCGTATTTCAGAACTTGCCAGCAATTTATAATCGCCGCCAATGAGCTGGAAAAACCGCTGGTCATTTGCAGTGGGTTTATAAGTACCCGGCCCCAGGTTACGCACCCTGAAACCCCGGATAGAAC
>JANOUJ010000242.1:0-15844 GCA_031416815.1 Chitinophagaceae bacterium | reverse complement strand
TCGTACCTGGTGGTATTTTCCTTCGGTAATGGTCATCAGCAGCCATGTAAAAGGCTCGTAAGCGGTTAGGCGGTTGCCAAGGTCGTATAGTTCTTCGGGGTTGGCTACAATGCATACATCGCAGGGAGTAGTGGTATAGTGTACTCCGGTCTTAATGCGTATGCTGATACCGTGTTGCAGCCGCTTTAAATTTTCTTCAGACAGGTTATTATTTATTTGAACGAGATAAGTTCTTTTATGCGGCTCATCGCTTAAAAACAAAAGCCGGGTTACTTTTTTATTTGTCGTAAGAATAAGGAGGCCTTCTGAGTGGTTATCAAGCCTGCCTACAGCATGTGTACCCGGAGGAAAATCAAAATCAAGATGGCTCAGCAGCCGCACATCATGTGTACTAACAAACTGCGATACCATGTTGAAGGGTTTGTTGAGGATGAAGTATCGGGGCATAATTTGTTAATCCGTTAATCCGTTAATTTGTTAATTAGGAAACAGCCGGTTGAAAATAAATTTTTTAGAAGCGCATACTCCCCACAGATCAACGGATTAACCAATTACCGGATTAACGTATAAGTACCGTACTCCCTTTGGCATTGTAAGTTTTATTATCAACGCCAATGCCTTCATACATCCATACCAGCGTATGCGATTGAACAGGGGTGCCTTTATAGCGGCCATCCCAGCCCTCATGAATGCTTTTGGTTTCAAAAACCAGTTCTCCCCAGCGATTAAATATTTTAAAATAGGTAAGCTGCTTGATGCCAATGGCCCAGGGTTTTAAAAGATCATTACGGCTGTCGCCGTTGGGGGTAAATGCATTGGGTACATAAATAACAATGTTCTTATTTATTTTTACCACCTGCGTATCAATGGTAATACATCCGGCGGCAGTTTTAAGGGTAAGGATATAAGAGCGTTCTTTATTATCAATAAACACGGGCGTATAGCTGGTTGCATTATCAAGGCTGGTTACAGGTGACCATGTAACGCTTGTACCAACAGGTCTGGCCTGCAAGGTTAAAGGCAAATTGGCTACTGCATACGCTTCAGGGTTGTTTTTTCCGGGCACTGGCTTCTCAACCCGTACAAATCTTTTTTGTATACTTAATGGAAACGGGCACTGTGCAGTACTAACTGATAAACTTATAACATAATTACCGGCTACAGGGTAAGTTTGTACAGGCGGAGTACGTAACGTTGATGTTTGGCCGTTGCCTAAATCCCATAAATAATATATGGATGTTGTGCCTGGGTCGATGGTATTGTTCACGGCTATTACAGGTTGATTGATGCAGGCAGCATTTACGCTAAACTCAGCATAAACATTTGGATTTATGATTACCGTTTTACGGGTACTGTCGGCACAAGCTTCACTGCTGTTCACGATCATTATCACTTCGTAAGTACCCGCTTTTTGATAACTATACGTTAGGTCACGGGTAGTGCCTATATAGCCGTCGCCAGTGATCCATTTGTATCGCATAGGGCCACCTACTGCATTGGTACTTGTATTGGTAAAAATGAATTTGTTGTTAGCCAGGCATTGAACAGGCTTATCCACGGTGAAACCGGGCACAGGTATGGAGGATATATTTACATTTATGGATTTGGTATACAAACTGCAACCCAGGAAACTGAATACCTGGGCCTGGTATGTTCCTGTTTGTGTCACTTTGTATTGCATTTGCTCAGCGCCGGCTATAGCTATGCCATTTCTGTACCATTGCACACTATCGCAAGGCATCACCTTTAGAACAGTACTATCGCCGCTGCCAATGCACCAGGTTGGTTTACCCAATACGATCAGGCTATCATACAGTTTAGATGCCAGTACAGTTACAGTATCCCAACTTACACAACCACCGCCGTTATGGTTTATTCTTAAGTGATAATCGGTTGTTACAGCGGGCGTAGCCAATGGGTTTGCAATAAATTCATTATTTAATGCAATAGCAGGGGTCCAATGATAAAACCAGCCAGGCTTGGGCGGCACCCCGATCTGTACCACGCTTTCATTGCACGAAACCTTATCCGGGCCGGCATTGGCTTTATAACTTAAGGTATCGTATAGGGTGGTATATAAAGTATCTATGCATCCATATCCGTTGTAAGGCACTACAATAACAGCCACCTGCGTTCCGGCAGAAGGTGGTGGTTGAAGTGTGAGAGTTTGGGTATTACCAAGCACCTGCGTAAAGGTGGGGTTATACCAGGTATAAGTTTGATAACCATAAGGTGCAGTAACCTTTACAAAATTATCATCGGGGCAAAAATCAGCGCCTTCAAACCGGTCGCTGCATTCACTATTTACATCAATATAGGCATATCCAAAATGTATGCGAAAGGTACAGTCGGCAGTTTTAAAAAATAGCCGGATGGTTTTACCAGCCAGGTTATCAAGATTAATTGAAACAGCAGTCCAGTTCTTATACCAAACCGGGGTAGTACCGCCCGGGTTGGCCGATAGTTGAAATCCCGGTAAAGGCGAACCGTTTGCAAAAAATGAAAAAGAGGAGCAGTTAATGGGATAGCCATCGCTTAAATTCTGAACAAGCAGGTCGAGCCGGGGTTGTTCCGATTCAAGGTGACCGGGATCCTGGAAGACTACTGCATAGTTATAAATAAGGTTATAGGTATTTGCACCTGCCGGAATAGTAAAATCATAAGAAACACCTTCGGCCTCACGACCGGCTGAACTATTGCCCAACCTGATTGAATGGCCGCTTCCGTTGGGGCAGTTTACAGGAAAACCACCATACGGATCTATTCCGCCGCCAGCTATAGCTGAATACATGGTTTGACGGTTGGCAGTAGGCCCGCCGGCATAATTAAAATTGATCACATTGTTGCCATTTACTGAAGAAACATTCCCTGTATAGCAGGTCCAGTTGCTAAAATTCCCACTTTCAAAATCAATATTAGGCGGGCACTGTGCAAATAAAGAAACAGGTAATGCACATATACATGGGCAGGCGATCAACAATAGCGATATGTAGCGTTTCAATAGCATAATTATCCGAACACTTGATAAACGTTGACCCCGGGGAAAATAAAGTTAAAACATTTTCGGTATCTCTCAACTAACAATAACGCTATTAAATGCATTTTTAATGCATGCTTTGTTTATTTAATTTCAACATACCATTTGAAAGTACATTTATAAACGTAATTTTTGCTGGCCTGGTTGTGATAATTGAGATACGAATGCTGGTTTGTTCCGTGTTTCTTATTCAATTACCTTTGCGCCATGACAATAGAGCATCTTAAATCTATGAGGGACCGTGTGTTGGTCTTGGGGAGGTTTCTTTGACGTCGCTAACCGACAAGCCAAAGCAGCTAATGATAAACAACTTTCGCTTTCGCCAGGTTTTTGGGACGATAATGCCCGTGCAACCGCTATCCTGAAAGAAATTAAAGTACACGAATACTGGATTAATCTCTACAATGTAGTGGAAACTGCCGTGGAAGATTTTGCCGTATTATTCGAATTCTGGAAAGCAGGCGATACCACCGAGGATGAAGTGAAAGAAGCCTATGATTTTGCCATCGAAAAAATTGAAGAAGCCGAATTTAAAAGCACCCTCAATGAACCCGAAGACGAACTGCCCGTGGTATTAACCATAAACAGTGGCGCCGGTGGCACCGAAAGCCAGGACTGGGCAGAAATGCTTGCCCGTATGTACCGCATGTATGCCGAAAAGCAGGGATGGAAGGTGACAGAAATTGACTGGCAATGGGGTGATGGCGCAGGTATTAAAACAGCTACCTACGAGTTCGAGGGCGATTTTGCCTATGGATTTTTAAAGTCTGAAAATGGGGTTCACCGCCTGGTACGGATATCGCCTTTTGATAGCAATGCACGCAGGCATACATCATTTGCATCTATAAATGTATATCCATTGGTGGATGACACCATTAAAATAGATATTAACCCTGCAGATGTAAAAATGGAAACAAGCCGAAGCGGCGGTGCCGGCGGACAGAACGTGAATAAGGTAGAAACCAAGGTGCAGTTAACGCATATACCAACAGGCATTGTAGTGGTTTGTCAGCAGGACAGAAGCCAGCTTGGCAACCGGGAAATGGCTATGCAAATGCTGAAAAGCCGATTGTATGAGATCGAACTACAAAAACGGAATGAATTAAAAGACGCCAGCAACAGCAAAAAGAAAAAGATAGAGTGGGGTAGCCAGATACGGAGTTATGTTTTTCACCCTTATAAGATGATAAAAGACCACCGCACCGATTATGAAGTAGGAAATGTGGGGCCGGTAATGGATGGGGAACTGGATGGATTTATTAAAGCGTATTTGATGAGTGAGAAAGAGACAGAATGATTTGATGATTAGTCGATTTGATAATTTGATGATGTTTGATTTGAATGTAATTTCTTTTTTTGTATTTTAATCATCAAATCTCCAAATTATCTCTTCATCAAATTGAATTTTATGCAGACAAATAAAGAAAATCTTATTGTTGATCTGACATTTGATTTTGCTTTGAAGATCATTAAATATGTGGAGTTGTTGGAAAAGGATCATAAATATGTAATTGCGAGACAATTATTAAAATCGGGTACCAGCATTGGGGCAAACGTAAGGGAGGCACAGAATGCAGAGAGTAAATCAGATTTTATTCATAAATTAAAAATTGCAGCTAAAGAGGCGGATGAAACTGAATATTGGTTGTTACTTTGTAAAGGATCGGATGGCTATGAAAGTTGTGACAACTTACTTGAAAATTGTATTTCAATCATGAAAGTGTTATCAAAAATAATAGCATCTTCAAAATCAAAATCAATCAACTAATCACCAAATTATCAAATCATCAAATCAATACTATGCAATACGGAGATTTTTATTACCCAATGCCAGTCAACGAACCCGTACATTCTTACGCACCGGGTTCAAAGGGAAAGGCCGATCTTAAAGCTGCTTTAAAAGAGTTAAAAAGTACAAAAATTGATGTACCGATGTACATCGGCGGCGAAGAAGTAAGAACCGGAAAAACAGTAGATATTCGTCCACCTCATGAGCGTAAGCATTTGCTTGGGCAGTTTCATGTGGGTGAATCAAAGCATGTTACCAAAGCGATCAATGCGGCATTAAAAGTAAAAGATAAGTGGGCCAACATGAGTTGGGAGAATCGTGCAAACATATTTTTAAAAGCTGCTGATCTGTTGGCTGGTAAATACCGCCCATACATTAACGGTACCACCATGCTGGGGCAAAGTAAAAACTGTTTCCAGGCAGAGATAGATGCGGCTTGTGAGTTGATAGACTTTCTGCGTTTTAATGTTCATTTCTTAAGTGATATTTATCGCCAGCAACCCATCAGCGGTGCAGGCATGAACAACAGAATGGAATACCGTCCGCTGGAAGGATTTGTTTTTGCATTAACGCCTTTCAACTTCACAGCTATTGGCGGCAACCTGCCTACATCGGCTGCCATGTGTGGTAATGTGGTTATCTGGAAATGCGCCAACACACAGGTGTACAGTGCACAAATGTTCATGCGCATTTTAAAAGAAGCCGGTTTACCTGATGGTGTTATCAACCTGGTTTTTATTGATGGGCCAACCATTGGCGAAGTGGTTTTTAATCACCGTGATTTTGCAGGCATACATTTTACCGGTAGCACGGGCGTATTTAACAAAATGTGGGAAACCATCGGAAAAAATATGAGCATGTACCGTTCTTATCCACGCATTGTTGGTGAGACCGGTGGTAAAGATTTTGTGATCGCACATAAGAGTGCAGATCCGGATGTGGTTGTTACAGCTTTGGCCCGAGGCGCATTTGAATACCAGGGACAAAAATGTTCGGCTGCATCAAGGGCATACATTCCATCTAACATAGCGGCTGAAGTTAAAAAGAAATTGGTAGAACAAGTGAAGACCATGAAAATGGGAACCGTAGAAGATTTTACCAATTTTGTAAATGCTGTAATCGATGAAAAAAGTTTTGACAAACTTGAAGGCTATATTAAAAATTCCAGGAAACGTGATAGCGGCGCAAAAATTTGGGTAGGAGGTAAGTGCGATAAAACCGAAGGGTACTTTATTGAACCAACAATAATAGAAGCATCTGACCCAAATTATGTAACCATGTGCGAAGAATTGTTTGGCCCTGTGCTTACCGTATATGTTTATGATGAAAATAAATATGAAGCAACGTTGAAACTGGTTGATGAAACCTCACCCTATGCATTAACAGGTGCAGTAATTGCCCGTGATCGTTTTGCGGTGGAACTGGCAACAGAAAGATTACGCAACAGTGCCGGTAATTTTTACATCAACGATAAGCCCACCGGAGCCGTTGTGGGGCAACAACCATTTGGAGGCGCAAGAGGCAGTGGTACCAATGATAAAGCAGGATCGATATTAAACTTGTACCGGTGGTTAAGCGCAAGAACAATAAAGGAAACATTCAGCTCACCAACGGATTACCGTTATCCTTTTTTACAGGAAAAATAATAATGGAAAAATAAATAGTGAATAAGAAAATGACGACAAAAATTACTTTCACATTACCGGCTGCCAATATCATCGGCGCCAGCGGATGTGTGTTGCTGGGAGAATTCAATAACTGGAATTTAGAAGAAGGCATTTACCTTACAAAGCAGGCCGATGGCTCGATGACAGCAGAAGTAGAACTGATTGCGGGAAAAGATTATCAGTACCGATACCTGCTTAGCAATGGCAGGTGGGTAAATGATAACGGCGAAAAAATAACTTCTGAAATGTCCGGATATCCTGTGGAGAATTGTATTATAAGGGTACCGGCAATTACCGAAACGAAAACGCCTGCCGTAAAAAAAGTATCACGTACGAAAGCAGCAAAAGCTGCACCTGCAATCATTAAAGATGACCTGACAAAGATCGAAGGCATTGGAAAAAAGATAGAAGCCTTACTGTACAAAAATAAAATTTACAGTTATAAGCAACTTTCGAGAACAACCATCACGAGTTTAAAAGCAATTTTAGAATCGGCTGGGAGCAAATTCAGTATTTACAATCCTGGTACATGGCCAAAGCAGGCAAAGCTTGCTGCAGCAGCTAAGTGGGAAGACCTGGAATTGTTGCAGAAACATTTGAAGAGGGGAAAATAATTCAGCATAAATTTTTTAATGTAAATTCTCACCAAACAGTGACTTTTTTTTTCGGCCAATAACAAATAGATTCGCTGTACAAATTTTTATCTTGAAAACGATCTTAGATAAACAGCAATTACATCTTACCATCCTAAGGCTGGCCCACCAGCTGCTGGAAAATAACCGGAACTTGAAAGATGTGGTGTTCATCGGCATTCAGCCACGTGGCATTCATGTTGCGGCAAAACTGATGGCGTGTATTCAACAATTATGTGCCGGCGAAAAACCACAATATGGTATGTTGGATATTACTTTTTACCGGGACGATGTTCGTGATGAACTGCATGTTGCCGGCACAACAGATATTCAATTCTCCATTGAAGAAAAGAAAGTTGTTTTGATTGATGATGTGTTGTATACCGGTCGTACCATTCGTGCTGCACTGGATGCCATCCAGGATTTTGGCAGGCCACAAAAAGTAGAATTATGTGTTTTGGTCGACAGAAGATTCAACCGTGAACTTCCCATTCAGCCTGATTATTGTGGCAAAGCCATCGATACAGTTATCTCACAAAAAGTAAAAGTAGAGTGGGATAAAGAGGCGGTGGTGTTGTATTAAAGGCAAGCTACAAGATACAAGTCGCAAGGGGACAAGCCTGCTAAAGCAAAGTTCTTTAATTTTCATACTTCTCCCTTGTAGCTATTCCCCTTGGCAGCTTTTTCCAACAGCTTTTTGTTTTTCTAATATCTCCTTTTTCCCCTAACTTCGCTCCTTAATGCAACTATCTACCAAACATCTATTGGGCATTAAAGAACTCTCCAGAGAAGATATTTCACTCATTTTATCTACCGCTACCCAATTTAAAGAAGTTTTACAAAGACCTGTTAAGAAAGTACCATCCTTACGTGATGTAACGATTGTGAATTTGTTTTACGAAAATTCAACCCGAACCAGAATATCTTTTGAGCTGGCTGAAAAACGGCTGGGTGCAGACACCGTCAATTTTTCAGCATCTGCTTCTTCTGTATCCAAAGGAGAAACATTGCTCGATACTGTAAACAATATATTGAGTATGAAAGTGGATATGGTAGTGATGCGGCACAGTGCCAGCGGGGCGCCACATTTTCTTGCAAAACACATTCCTGCAGCTATCATCAATGCCGGCGATGGCATCAATGAACATCCCACACAAGCTTTGCTGGATGCCTTATCTATACAGGAAAGAACTGGGTCGCTGGAAGGCAAAAAAGTTGTGCTAGTTGGTGATATCATGCATTCAAGAGTGGCCCTTAGCAATATTTATTTATTGAATAAAATGGGTGCCGAAGTAATGGTTGCCGGCCCACCAACACTTATTCCAAAATATATTGAGGAGGCACTGCATGTAAAAGTTGAATATGATATTAAGAAAGCGCTGCAATGGTGCGATGTGGCGAACGTGCTGCGAATTCAACTGGAGCGGCAGAACCAGGTACTTTTTTCCTCCCTGCGGGAGTATAACCTGGCATACGGGGTAAGTAGAAAATTACTGGACGGTTTAAAAAAAGAAATTGTAATTATGCATCCGGGGCCCATTAACCGTGGTGTAGAAATAGATAGTGATGTGGCAGATGGTAACCAATCCATTATATTACAGCAGGTGGAAAATGGCGTGGCAGTGCGGATGGCGGCGCTGTATCTTTTGGCCCCTTCTATCTCCCCCCGTGGGGGAGGAAATGTTTGAGATTAAAGCGAAAAAAATGAATTTTGTATCTTACTATAAAATGATCACAATATTTTAAAATTGCCAAGGCATAATCGTAATATATCTTCCAGCCAATCTACTTCTTTTCCTCTCCGCCAGCTGGCAGAGGAGATAGAGGGGGCCGGGCGCATCTGCTTATTCCCCGGCACGTTTGATCCAGTAACGCTCGGCCACACAGATATTATTAACAGGGCACTTCCATTGTTTGATAAGCTGGTCATCGGTATTGGCCGCAATGCTAATAAAAAGCCTATGTTCAGCGAAAAGCAACGGCTAAAATGGTTGAGGGAAATTTATAAGAACAATCCAAAAGTTGAGGCACTTGCTTATGATGGATTAACAGTTGGTTGTTGTAATCAGGTGGGCGCTCATTTTATTCTTCGTGGCATCCGTTACGTAAATGACTTTGAATATGAAAAGGCGATTGCAGATATGAACCGAAGCATTGACAAAAAAATAGAAACAATTTTCCTCACTTGTTTACCGCAGTTCACATCCGTCGCCTCCACGTTGGTAAGAGATGTATTAAGAAATGGTGGGGATGTATCGCAGTTTTTGCCCGATGTTGTAAATAAATCAATCACAAAAAAATAAATCTCTCCCTTCCAATTGCCTTTCCTTTGGAGAGGAATTGGGGTGAAGCCTCTACCATGTCAATCTGGTTCAACAAATCTTTAACCCTACCCAATTTAAATCCCCTTGGCCCAAAAACCATGGGCGAATTTTTAGGAATGGAATGGGTGGAATTGGGTGACGATTACCTGGTAATGCGAATGCCTGTTGATGATCGAACCAAACAGCCATATGGCCTGCTGCACGGCGGGGCCAGTTGTGCATTGGCCGAAACCATCGGCAGCCTTGCATCGCATTTTGTAATTGATCCAGGCAAATTTATTTGCGTGGGCCTGGAGATAAACGCCAACCACGTCCGAAGCGCCAGGAATGGGTATGTAACAGCAACCTGCACACCCTTGCATATTGGCGCATCAACTCATGTATGGGATATTAAAATTCATGATGAAAGAAAAAAAATGGTTTGTGTAAGCAGGCTTACAGTGGCTATTTTAAAGAAGCCGGTAAATTGATTACTAAAAAAATGAATTGAAATCCCCCATGGGTCGTTTGTCAGGAACCCCTTTTTTTGCTCTGGTTTTATAAGTTAGTACTACCATAAACCAATGCTACGGCTCATCAAAAAACCTCCCCATTATATCTTTTATAGAGGGATAAGTATTTTCCATAGGCTCTTTAATATTCATGGTCTTCACCCATTTCACTTCAGTAATATGCTCCACCACTTGTGGTGTTAAGGTTTGGGTAGATGAACAAGTCATGTGATACCAATGAGATATCTTTAAAAAATGTTTGCCAAATTCATCATATACATGATAGGTTTCGCCCACCTTCTTTTTTAATTGCAAATTTGTAACACCTGTTTCTTCTGTCACTTCCCTCAATGCACATCCCTCTTCTTTTTCACCTTTCTCTATCTTACCCTTTGGTAGATCCCATTTGCCCAGGCGGTTAATGAAAAGAATTTCTTTTTTATCGTTTTGTACAATACCGCCCGCCGCTTCAATCATTTTAAAATTTTTAAGAAAGGTTGTTTTTAGCTTTTCAATGTCACTATGCCAGATAACACCCGCATGAAACTCCTCTTTTTTTATCTCGTGCAACATAGATTTGATGGCCCTGGGCGATAACTCGTCTACAAAAACCGCATCCGGGTGATGAAGTATCTCATTCAGATCTTTATCAATTGCATCACAAAGAACAACAGGCTTATCGCCAAAATAAATATTGATGTACATAAAGAAGATTTTAGCTATCAGCTTTTAGCCTTTAGCCATTCAAAATAAAAGAAACATTACTTATTATACTGCTGCTAACAGCTAATAGCTAACAGCTTTTTGCTAAATTGCAGCATGACCAACGAAAAAGCAGTAGCTGAAAAGCTTTTACAAATTAATGCAATAAAATTGAGTCCGCAACAGCCCTTCACCTGGGCAAGCGGATGGAAAAGCCCGATTTACTGCGATAACCGCAAGGTTTTATCTTTCCCCTTCACGAGGGATTTTATTAAAAGCGAAATGTGCAGCGTTATTTTCGAAAAATTTCCTGATGCAGCAGTGCTCGCCGGTGTTGCCACTGCGGGCATCGCATGGGGCGCCATGGCAGCCGATCAGTTAAAGCTGCCATTTATTTATGTAAGGCCCAAACCTAAGGAGCATGGCCTGGGTAACCAGATCGAAGGATCGCTGGAACCGGGACAAAAGGTTTTGGTTATTGAAGATCTTATCTCAACCGGTAAAAGCAGTTTACAGGTGTGTGATGTTTTAAAGGCCGCAGGGGCTGAGGTGATCGGTATGGTTTCAATTTTTACTTATGGGTTCCCGGTTGCAGATGATGCATTTAAGGCCGCCAATATTCCTTACCAGTCACTTACTAACTATCAGACGCTAATCAAACTGGCGCTTGAAAATGGAATTGTGGCTGCAGAAGAACAAAATACCTTGTTAAATTGGAGCGCCGATCCTGCTAATTGGAAAGGCATTTAATAACTTCACAGCATCGTTTAATTAAAATCCTAAAAGATGAAATCATTTTCACTTATTTTATTGGCTGTTTTTTGTTTTAGTACCGTAAGTTTTTCCCAATATCAACAAACCCAAAAAGTATCGGGTAAGGCTGTAATTAAAACACCAACCATTCTTTGTGAAACATGCCAGGAAAAAGTAGAATTCTTTATTAGCCACAGGCCTGGTGTTACCTCCGTAGCAGTAAATACCCGAAAAAAAACTACTACTGTTACCTGGTTGAACGACCGTACTACACTTGAAAATATTAAGACCGACATTGCAAACATGGGCTATGACGCCGATGATATAGAAGCAGAAGAATATGCTTTTAAAAGACTTCCTAAGGCGTGTAAGGCAGAAATAACAGCTGCAAAGGCGAAAGCAGCGGCTCTAAATCCGGCAATAACTCCCGCTGTAAATCAATAAATCAATTTTTTTTATTTTTTTTGGCTGAAAAATGCCCGCATTCAGGGTTAAAAGGTTGAAAATCGTTGTAATCCTTCATAACTCACAGGAAAGGTTTTATATACATTTGCCTTTCCCAGCTTTACTGTGCCGGTAACTTTTACCATTACCTCTTTACTCAACAAAGTAGGTAAGGCATTTTTAAGCAGGTTCTTCATATCTACTTCAATGGCCAGGGGCATAGTAAATTCGGCCAGCCTTGGTATGGTTATTTGGTGGTCTTGCGAACTATGGCCCAGGTAATTATTATCTATATAAATGTCTAGATCGGTGTATTTAAGTTGTAATCCGAAATTGTTAGGGTTGTAATAGATCAGGTCTACTTTTAGAGTAGTAGCTGCAAAACTAACTTTTTCAACTTTTAGATTCTTAAAATCCCGGTATACTAACTCTTTGGGAGCCTGACAGGATGTCTCAAAAAAAATAATATATAAAATTAAAGAAGAGTAGAGTAGTGACTTGATTTTCATGCTTAACATTTCAAACTGCAATTTAAGCTAAGAAATTAAATAGTCAGAAAATCTTATTCGCAGGATTTTTTACTGCTAATAATATTAGGTTAGCATATAAACGGGGTAAAAAATTTATCAAAAAATATCTCTATTTTTATTGTCGTAGAAGTGTAGATATAAAATATTGAAATACAAATTATTAAGGTGTTTATATTCTAAATAAATTTAAATAAATATTGCATTAATCGGTTTATTAATCACATTGACGGCCTCCTTTTGAATATTATCTAAAAAGAATAATATAATTAACATAATTGCTTGATATTTACCTTAGAGTGTGTTTTATAAGATAAAATATGACATGTATCATTTAACATGTTAAAATTTTTACTATAAAAACAAGATAGACCATAACAAGTGATAGCGCCAATGTTTTTTATCATACCCTACCAATTTTATTGTCATTTAAACAATTCCCAATAATTTAAAGAAGCTTAAGAATTTTCAAACAGATAAGACAGATTGGCTGTTGACAAAAACTCTATGTTATAATAAGATAACAGGGTTTTCAAAAGGATTGCACATCTATGATCTGATGATCAATAAAACGAATAATAAACAGCTAAGATTGACCAATGAACGTTAGAATAAACGGGTGATTAAAAAAGTTTTTCTAATTTTTTAACGGAATTGGTAAAAATATTTTAATAAAATTAGTTCCACAAATAGATATCTTTCAATAAAAATGCCATTTTGCGTATTATCACCCCTTTAACCGTAAAATTACTGTCAAAAAAATTTGCGCTTTACGAAAAACGTATTATGTTTGTGTTGAAATTAAAAATGGCGATTACCTCGGTTATTCTTTCTTTCAATCTTAACCTCCAATTCTCCTCTTAAAAACCAACCAATTGCGGTTCGGTATTTATCTGTTGCCAACCATAGTTGTTTTTTTAAACCACAAACCACAAGAAGAAATGAAAACTTTTACATCTTTATTGGTCAGCCGACTTTTTACATTAGTATTTACCGCAATTTTTATATTTTCTGCTGTTGGGGCAAACGCCTTTAACGGAACGCTTAATATTCCTGGTATTGAATATGCTTCTTTAACTGCATCAGCTACGGAAAATGGGGTATTTATTAATTGGGTTACAGTTGCTGAGAAGAATAACAGCCATTTTGAAGTGGAAAGGTCAACAGATATGAAAGCTTTTAAAACTGTTGCAATGGTTTTAGACGGATTTTCAGCTACCGGTACAAATGGTAAGAGTTATAAATTTAAAGAAGCTGCCGTCGAATTTAAAAAGACGAAAACTGTATACTACCGTTTAAAGCAAATCGATAATGACAATCAGGTTCATTACAGTACTGTGATGGCTGTGCAAATGAACGCTGCCGTTACCGTTATTCCTAAAAATGATGTATCGAATTCCAGTATAACTTTAGTCAATATTGTTTTCCAACCAGGTTATACAAACAATCCTGCATTGTTATCCAAACAATCTACAATAAGCACGGGCAAAAATAGAATACCGGTAGCGTCAACTGCCGGTATTTTATCGGCCTGTGAAATTATTTTTGGAACTGAATTTACGGCACCAAAATTAAGTGTGGCATAAGGCTTGATATTACCCGCCGGGTGGTCCCGGCAGATCTATTTAAGCATTTTAGTCACCAGGTTCCATCTTTAAAAATCCACTATTATACAGACTTTAAAATAAGACCCGGTGCTCTTTAAAAAACAGTATAAAAAATATAGCATGCATAGTTTTTTTTCAACGATACAGCATATGTGGATGGGCAATTTGAAAAGTACTTTTATTATTAATGGCAGTTTTTTACAACCGATCCAACTGCGGGTACTTAGCCCTATGTTACTCATAAAAAATAATTTTTAAAATGATTTTATACCTGGCAGAATAATTAGTTATTAAAAGCGTTCATTACCCGCCCCCGTAAATGAACCAAGTGCCTGGTTTACGATGTTTTCTTTGGGGGTTACAGAATCGAAAGATTCTTAACAAAAGCTGCATTTCTATGCGGCTTTTTTTGTTTTGTTTCCAACGAAAATTGCTCTGGGAGTATGAAAACCTGACTTTGGGGTAACAAATATTTTATAGTCGTCCTTTTAAATAAAAACACTTATTCCGACCAGCCAAACTATTTGTCCCGCGGCTTAACGTAGAAAATTGAAGTGCAGATTGATCATTTAAAATTACTTAGCTTCTATATAACATCGTTTTATGTGTGGCGGAAATAGCCGGAACAACCAGTGGGGAAGATTTATGGAAGGCGCCCGGGAATCGAAATTTCCCACCAAAAACTGAATTCTATGCGGTTTTTTTTCACCGCATACCAGACCAATGTAAAAAGAAAGGAGTGTGAAAGATCAATCCGCAGGTTTGTAATGGCAACATTCAGGAAAGAGCCTGGCTCCCACAAAAATAGCCACATCCAAATGCCGCTGTCTTCTTTTTTCGGCTTATATTTGGGTTTGTACCCCAGTGTGAAGAAACTGTGAATTTCTTTTATCCTTGTAAAGCAACGTTCCTCCTAAATCCAGTATCCGGTTTACCGGGTTTTATTTTGTATTGCTTAACCTATTTTTATATTTAGTAATTATGAGAAAAATATTACTTCTCGCCTTTGTTTTTTTAACATCATTTACTGCTTTTGCGCAGGATTTCAGTAATAAAGGAAAAGATTTTTGGGTTGGGTATGGGTATCATCAACAAATGAATGCAACTACATGTGGTACCCCGCCAGTTCCTGTTCAGGGTGGCTGTCAGGATATGGTACTTTATTTTGCTACTGAACAGGTAACAAATATTACAATTTCTATTCCGGGAGTTGGATACACCCAAAACATAACTACCGGACCTGGCAATAATGTTACAACATCGGTACAGATACCCAAAAACATTGCTCAGGATGCAAGACTATTCACAGAAGGCTTATCTAATAAAGGAATACATGTAACCAGTGATAAACCAATGGTGGCCTATTCTCATATTTATAATCAAAGCGTTTCGGGTGCAAGTATCTTATACCCAACAAATACTCTTGGCAGAGAGTACTATTCTGTAAACTATAAAAACTGGTCAAATTCAACTAATGCAAACTGTTGGTTTTATGTGGTTGCAACTGATACAGGTACTACTACTATTGAAATTACACCTACTGGTACCACTCAAGGCGGATGGATTGCTGGTACTACTTATACAGTTAACCTTACACAAGGACAGGTTTATAATGTTAAGGCTGCAACTATTTTGAATAGTGGTTGTGGAGGAGCCGCTCAACTACCTTGTACAAGTTGGGACCTTACAGGTTCAAAAATTAAAAGTATAAATAATGGTAGCGGATGCAAGAAGATAGGTGTTTTTTCGGGGAGTGGCAGAATAAGCATATCCTGCGATAATTTCGCATCTTCTTCAGATAATTATATGGTACAGGCCATGCCCAAAAATGCATGGGGTAAAAAATACCTTACAGTTTCTGCTAATGGTAA
>JANOUJ010000241.1:0-24252 GCA_031416815.1 Chitinophagaceae bacterium | reverse complement strand
TTTGCGGTTGAAAAATCCGAAGATATCAATGGGCGTACCAATACAAATTATGTAAAATTCAAATGCGTACAGGATAAAACAACCATTATTGACCGCGTAAATATTGGCGATGAGGTAAAAGTGTATTTTAATATTAAGGGTAGCAAGTGGGAAAAAGACGGAAAGGTTAATTATATAACCAATTTAGATGCCTGGAGGATTGAACAGATCCTGCAAACGGGTACTTCAAAAAATGACAGTGAATACCTGGAGCCATTGGATACGTTTTCAGCAACACCGCCCGATGCAGTGGATGATCTGCCGTTTTAAATAGCCCCGGCCCCCTCTTGAACTTCGTTCGTTCCCTTACCAGGGAACCCCGAAGGGGGAGGAAATGGAGAAAATAAATAGCGAATAAAATTTCCGGAATAAGTATCCGGCTTTTAAAAATGCAACAAAAGATCTCTCTTAAGCTTCTGCCTCCAGAAGCAGTTGATGAATCAGCTGTAAAAAAGCTAATTTCCAATAATACAGGCAAAAAAACAAGTTCAGTTTCTGGTTACCACATTCTCAAGCAATCAATTGATGCCAGGGCAAAAACCATTTGGGTTAATTTAACGGTGAACGCATTTATTGATGAGCCTTTTGTAGAACGAAAAACCCAGGCCTTTAATTTTAAAGATGTAAGAAAAGCAGAAAAAAAAGTGGTGATTATTGGAGCCGGACCTGCGGGTTTATTTGCAGCACTGCATTTACTGGAAGCGGGCATTAAACCCATTATTTTAGAAAGAGGTAAAGATGTACGCTCCAGAAGAAGAGATTTAGCCGTGCTTAATAAAGAAGGAATAATTAATGAAGAAAGCAATTATTGTTTTGGTGAAGGCGGAGCCGGCACCTACAGCGATGGTAAATTATATACCCGCAGTAATAAAAGGGGCGATATTGACCGTATATTAAACCTGTTTGTACAATTTGGTGCAGAAGATAAGATCCTTTACCAGTCGCACCCACACATTGGCACCAACAAACTACCGCAAATCATAACAGCCATGCGGCAACAGATCATTGATTGTGGAGGCGAATTTTTATTTGAAAAAAAAGTAATTGACCTGGTCATAGAAGATGAAAAGATAAGATCCGTAAAAACTGGTGACGGAAATTCTTTTGATGCCGATGCTTTTATTTTAGCAACCGGTCACAGTGCCCGTGATATATTTGAAATGCTGCACCAAAAACAAATTTTAATTGAAGCCAAGGGCTTTGCACTAGGGGTTCGTATTGAACATCCGCAACAATTAATTGACAGCATTCAATATCATTGCCCGGTAAGAGGGGCCTATTTGCCACCGGCATCTTATAGTTTAGTAAAACAAGTAAATGAAAGAGGTGTATTTTCTTTTTGCATGTGCCCCGGCGGTATTATTGCACCTGCTGCTACATCTGCAGGTGAGTTGGTGGTGAATGGCTGGAGCCCTTCAAAAAGAAATAATCCTTATGCAAACAGTGGGATGGTTGTGCAGGTTGAGTTGGCAGACGTTATTCAAGAATCCCCGCAGGGCCCTGTGGGAAAATTCAAAATTCAAAATGATGCGTTGGCTATGATGCGCTTTCAGCAAATGGTAGAACAAAAATGTTTTGAGGCCGGTGGAGGAAAATTTGTTGCGCCTGCACAGCGTATGGTTGATTTTAGCAATGGAATTAATTCTTCCACTTTACCGGGCTGTTCTTATCAGCCGGGCCTGCATCCTGTATCATTAAAAGAAGTATTGCCGGAGTTTGTTTACCAGGCACTGGCTAAAGGTTTTATTGAGTTTGGTAAAAAAATGCCAGGATATTTTACCAACGATGCAGTAGTAGTTGCTACAGAAAGCCGGACTTCATCTCCGGTACGCATTCCACGAAACTCCGAAAATTTAACGCATCCCCAATTAAATAATTTTTACCCTTGCGGTGAAGGCGCCGGATTTGCAGGAGGAATTGTGAGTGCGGCCATGGATGGAGAAAGAGTAGCCAGTCAATTGGTGAATATTTTATCTTAATAGATTACCATTTAAAAAATTAGCATTCAAAATTATGGTTAGAGTCATACATTTGACCCCTTGTAAATAATCTTACTTTATATGAACATTTTAGAACTTCAAAACCTAAAAAAATATTTTGCCACTCAAAAAGCGGTAGATGATATCAGTTTTAATATAGCCCAGGGCGATATATTTGGATTGCTTGGACCCAATGGCGCCGGAAAAACAACACTCTTGCGGATGATCACCGGTATTTTTTACCCAGATAGCGGCGAGGTTATTTTTAACGGCCGCAAGTTTGACCCTATAAATGATACAGCATACATCGGGTACATGCCCGAAGAAAGGGGCCTATACAAAAAAATGAAAATTGGTGAACAGGCTGTTTACCTGGCGCAGTTAAAAGGGCTTTCCAAAGCAGATGCGATGAGCAAAATAAAAGCCTGGTTTGTAAAATTTGAAATGGAAAGCTGGTGGAATAAAAAAGTAGAGGACTTAAGCAAGGGAATGAGCCAGAAATTACAATTTGTAACCACCGTTTTACATGAACCCAAACTGATCATCTTAGATGAACCTTTCAGCGGATTGGATCCTGTTAATGCCAATTTAATAAAGGACGAGATCTTTAATCTTGCTCAAAATGGCAGCACGATCATTTTCAGCACCCATCGTATGGAGCAGGTAGAAGAGATCTGCAACCATATTGTGCTGGTTAATAAAGGAAAAAAAATACTGGACGGTACAGTAAAAGAGATAAAGAATGAATTTAAAGAAAACATTTACCGGATCGGGGCAGAAATTTTACCGGAAGATATACAGCATGCCGCATTTGAAGTGATCAAACACAAGCCGGAAGAATTATTGATAAAATTGGCGACAGGCACAAAAACTAACGATGTACTGCAACACTTCATTTCCAAAAATATAACGGTTAACGCATTCAGCGAAGTGCTTCCATCTCTAAACGAAATATTTATAAAACTGGTAGAAGGCACAAAAAATGCACGCCAGTTCCAGGAAATTTAATCAACTTATAATTTTACCCAACATGAATAAGATCTGGCTCATTATAAAACGTGAATATATCACCAGGGTACGCAATAAAACTTTTCTACTCTCCACTTTTTTACTGCCATTGGTGATCGTCCTGTTCATTGCAGGCAGTATTTTTTTATCTGTAAAATCGGAAGAAGGCGGCAAGCGGATAGCATTTTCCGATCCTTCGGCGTTTTTTAAACCGCTGGTGAAAAACGACAGCTCCAAACTGATCTTTGTCTTTGATACTTCAGTAGATACTTTAAACTATACTAAAAAAGGATTTGATGGTTTTGTTTATCTCGATGACAGCGTTAATCATCATTTTGTTTTGCGCACGCCCAAAGCTGCATCAATGGGAACAACAAATTCAATTGAAAACAGATTGAATGAGGCTTATCAAAATTACCAGTTGGAGAAATCGGGGATCAGTAAAATATATCTCGATTCACTTAAAAAAGTATCATCTGCATATTTTAGTGTGGATAATAAGGGAGATGATGCCAAGGTCGTAAATGCAGGTCTTAACTATGCGGTGGGTTTTGGAAGCGGCATTTTAATTTATATTACGATGTTCATTTTTGGCGCCATGGTGATGAGGGGCGTAATGGAAGAAAAAACAAACCGCATTGCAGAAGTAATGGTAAGCAGTGTAAAACCTTTTCAATTGATGCTGGGTAAAATACTGGGCATTGGTGCAGTAGGTTTAACACAGTTACTTTTATGGATCATCCTGATGTCTGTTCTGTCTATTACAGCAACTGCATTTTTGCCGGGCGATATCATGAGCCAGGTGCAACAAATACAAAGCAACCCGGCAGTTGTAAATAATAATGCCGCAGACTTTAACGAAGCTGCTAAATTACTGGCCAATGTAAGCAACCTCAACTGGCCTTTGATCATTGCTTGTTTCATTTTTTATTTTATTGGAGGTTATCTTTTTTATTCGTCGCTTTTTGCAGCGGTTGGAAGTGTAGTAAACGAAGACCCACAGGAGGCGCAGTCATTGATGTTACCCATTATGATGCCCATCATTTTTGGCTTTATTATTTTATCAAGTAATTTAAATTCGCCCGATAATAATGCCATGTTTTGGGGTAGTATGATTCCCTTCACCTCTCCTATTGTGATGATGGGCCGCATCTCAACCTCTCCACCGTGGTGGGAACTGGCATTGTCAATGGCATTGTTGATCGGCGGGTTTTTATTTACAACCTGGATGGCAGGAAAAATTTACCGCACAGGCATTTTAATGTATGGCAAAAAAGCAAGCTGGAAAGAAATGATCAAATGGACTTTCAGGAAATGATAAGTAAGCATTATTTTACCGGTTCCTGTTGGGGAACCAGTAAATGTGCTTTGGGTTTGGAAGCTTTTTCAATGGCTTTATTCAATTCATCTGCCATGTATTTATTAATCACCTTCCAGCTAACCAATAAAACGCCAATGATCAAACCTAAAATCAACCCCATGATCACATAAGTGAATCCTGATTTTTGAACGGAATCGAAGGGCCATTCGGGCTTATCAAGCACTTCAATGATGGGCGTTTCTTTTTGCAGGCGGTAAGCGGCAGATTCCCGGTTATTCACTGCATAATAATACTGCGATTGAACGGTTGCTTTATCCTGTGCCAGGTTAATTTTAGGCAGGTTATATCTTTTTAAAGTTTCGTTGGTGAAGAACGTACTTTCATCCAATGCCACAGCCCGTTTATCCAGCCGGTTTAAAACCTGTAACAAAGAATCGGCCTTTTTAACTGCAAATTCAAAATCTATCTGTGCTTTTTTCTTTTTTAGGTTTATATAAAATTCTGAAAGTTTATCAATATAAATATAACTCACCTCCCTTACCAGTTCGGGGCTGCTGTTGGTTAAATACAGTTCCAGTATACCCGTCTTATTAATCTTGGCAGAAAATGCACCCTTCAATAAATTGCTAGCGGTATTTATTTGCGACAGGCTATCCTTTGGCGGATCAATGGCTGTATTCTGCATAAACCCGGTATGCCTGTTGTTCTCTTCTATCAAAAGTTCTGATACGGTTTTATTGCTCATGGAGGGTATGCGTACCATGGCGACTGCTTCTCTAGTACGGCGGCTGTTTGCGAGTTCAACAATGTTGATGGATGCATCGCCGGTAAATGATTTTGTTCCTTCACCAAGCCCCAATAAGCTGCTGATGGTTGAACCGGGACTGGTTTCTGAAGTACCATTCAATGGAAAAACTGTGGATTTGGCTGTGTACAGCAATACACTTTGCTTGGCCATGTAATAAAAGAACCCGCCAAACAATGCAGCAATAAGGGCAATAAGCCAACTGTATTTTTTAAGCCTGTTAAGAAGTTGTTTTATAAGTTCAATACTATTCATAGCACAATGGTGTTTTAAAATAATTACCTGATCAAATTAACAATGTATGCAGCAAGTATAACAGGAATACTGGACACAACAACCTGTAAGATCGTGTCAGTAACTTCAGCTCCTTCGGGTCTTAACGGCACTGTTACCGTAGCACCCTCTTTTACCTTTGGATAAAAGTGTAAGAAGAAAATATTTTTTGTTCTGCGGCTTTTTCCATTTGCATACGTTACATATATCCGCTTGCGCCACGGCCTTATGCCATAACCGCCGGCCTTATCAATATAATAACCAACGCTGGTATGTTCTTTATCAAAAGTTAATTTTAATGGCGATTGTACAACACCTTTTACATTTACAAAAGGATTTATTTCAGGAATGAATACCACATCACCTTCCTGCAAAATAATGTCGTACTTGCTGTTTTTATATCTTAAAGCACGATACAGGTCAATACTCACCGGTTCATTTGCAACTTCGGCAATGCTGGTTTTAACCGAATCTAAAACAATACTGCCTATTGAATCTGTTAGCGAAGCAACTTTATTGGTTACGTTCTCCCTGAAAAACTGCGTTTTTTTACGATATAAAATAGCACCTGTTAAGTCTGCATTTTCTTTTGCGCCACCGGCTCTCTCAATATAAGATGATAACCTTTCGAATTTACTCAGCCTGGGGTAGGGCCCTGAATATTGGACCAAACCGTTTATCTGAACCAATTGCTGCAATTCAAATGTTGGGTTCTTACGTACATACACCTGGTCGTAAGGCTTCAATTCAATTTTTGCTGATACACTATCCAGATCAAGATTTGGCGAAACTTTTAAAGTTCGTAATATTGTACGGGTTGGTTGCTGCATATCTTTGGCAGAATCTATATCCACAACGCTGGATATTTCTATCCTTCCATATTCTGCCGATTGTTTTAACCCACCGGATAAATACAGCAGATCCTGTAAAGTCATACCGCCGTATTTGTTTACTTTACCTTCCTTTCTTACCTCACCAAAAATTTCAACATATTGTTTGTCGGCAAATTGATTCGTATTAAATAGAAGCACCTGATCATTAGCAAATAGTTCCACATTATTAATGCTGGTGGTATCATTGGTAGTGATATCTGTCAAGTTTACTTCTACCCTGCTGGCTTTAATATTAGTACTATCGCCGCCGCCACGAAAAATGTAAGCACGGGGTAAATAAGTGTTACGGGTAATACCCCCCGCACGGTTTATCAGATCAAAAAGTTTATCTCCTTTTCTGGCTTCATATTGGCCAGGGTAAGAAATTTCTCCTTTCATTTCAATCTTATTAAAAAGTCCCGGGTTTACAGCAATTACTTTTACAATATCTCCATCAACCAATGGGTAATCCTGATTTTTTAAACGTAGATCATTGGTAGGGTTAATAATCGCGGTAGAATTTACATCCATAATAACCTGCTTCTCCAGTTCCGTACGATAGATCTTTACACCACTTGAGAATGCATCCCGTTCCAGTCCGCCCGAAAATTTTAACAAGGCCTTCATACCTTCTTCTTTTTTCAACTGGTAATACATAGGGCGTTTAAATTTACCCTCAGCTTTTACCTTTTTCTCCACCGTCTGTAAGATCACAAAATCGTTATTATCCAGGTAAATGTGTTTTCCGAAATCGCCGGTGGTTAAATATTTATATACATCCAGCACATCAATAATTTTTCCATTTCTTTTTATCTGTATTTCCCGTAAGTTGGCCAGGTTGGTTGGTCCGCCTGCCAATGCGATTACATTAAAGGCATTGGTAAATGCCGAAACCGTAACTGGTCCCTGGTTTTTAACTTCCCCTGCCACATTTACTGAAATGGTACGTGGCTGACCTATTGATACAGAAATATTGGTTGAGGCTGGCACAAAAGCTTTAAAACGCCTGGTTAATAATGATCTTACATTTTCAAAGGTTAGGCCCTGCAGGTATATTTTGCCAATACTGGTTGGGAAAATTGAGCCGTCTCTTGCCACGGTATAATCCAATGTAGCTTCTGCCCCATTCCACAATGAAACAATGATCTGGTCGTAAACACCTATCGGGTAATCAAGCGGAGGGGTTGATAATTCGGAAAGAGAAGCAATGATGCCACTGCGGAACAAATTCATACCATACGTATCTTCGGTTGGGTTTAGAGACTGCGGTGTTTTTTCCTTAACCAGGCTGTCTTTTTCAATGCGATCTTTTAGCTTTTTATTGCTGTCTTCCCCGGTCTTTTTAGTTCCTTCGCCATTTTTATCTTTTAATAAATCGTATAATTGAGCTGGTGGCAACTGCGTGTTGGGTAATACGGGCACATCGGGGCTGCTTGGATCTTTAATTGGATTTTGTGCATTGGCCAGATCAGTGATAAAGAAAAAAATTATACTGAAAATAAAAATGATTTTTTTTAATCCCTTATAAGTTTGCCCTGGGTTTAGTAACATGTGTTTTGGGGTTGGTTATTAATTTTTATAATCCCGATAGCTATCGGCACTCAAATATAATATATTATCTCAGCGGCTGCTTTAATGCAGCTGAGTATTCTGTGTATATCTCCTGCACAATTTCTGCTGCGGGTTTTATACTTTTTATGATGGCACTAACCTGTCCTATTTCCAGTTCTCCTTCGGCAAGATCACCTTCAAACATGCCGGCTTTAGCCCTGCCTCTTCCTAATAATTTTTGAAGTTCATCTACTGATGCACAATTATTTTCCGCTTCCTGTACACGATTAAAAAAATCATTTTTCAGTAATCTTACGGGGGTTAATTGTTTTAATGATAAATGCGTATCACCTTCGGCTGAAGTAATAACCAGGTCTTTAAAATTTTTATGGGAGGAAGCCTCATCACTTGCTACAAACCTGCTGCCGATCTGAACGGCATCTGCACCTAACACCATCGCTGCCAGCATTTGCCTGCCTGTTGCAATACCGCCTGCTGCAATTACCGGAATGTGCACAGCAGCTGAAACAGCCGGTATCAACACCATCGTGGTGGTTTCTTCCCTTCCGTTGTGCCCGCCAGCTTCAAAACCTTCGGCAACAACAGCATCGCAACCAGCATCCTGTGCTTTAAGTGCAAATTTGCTACTGCTTACCACATGTACAACCACTATTCCCTGTTCCTTTAATATTGATGTCCACGTTTTTGGATTTCCTGCCGACGTAAACACAATGGGAACTTTTTCTTCAATAATGATTTGAATATGTTTATCAATATCAGGATAAAGCAAAGGCACATTTACACCAAAAGGCTTTTGAGTTGCCACCTTACATTTCTGAATATGCTCTCTTAAAACTTCGGGGTACATACTGCCGCTGCCAATAATACCCAATGCGCCGGCATTGCTTACCGCACTGGCAAGCCGCCACCCACTGGCCCATATCATTCCTGCCTGTACAATAGGATATTCTATATTAAACAGTTTTGTGACCCGGTTTTGCATAATTCAAATAGTATTTTCAAATATCAGTTAAAATTATTTAACAAACAGAAAGTACTTTGAAACGCAAAGTAAATGATTTTATTTTACAAACTGTAAAAAAAAAGGGCCTATAATCTAAAATAATCTAATGTAACGGGCAGTTCTAACTTGCAGGTAAAGGCCGGCAACTGCAAATACTTGCAGTTGTTGATTATTATTTTTATGTTTGACCCAACTAAAACTACTTATTATGGACTTTGGACACATGGCACTTAGTGCACTGGCAGCAGCCTTATCTACATTTATCATTGGCTTTATATGGTATAACCCAAAAGTATTTGGCAATGCCTGGATGAAAGCTGAAGGATTAACTGAAGAACAACTTAAAAAAGGCAATATGGCCAAGATCTTCGGATTATCGTTTGTTCTTGCTTTTGTTGCCTCCTTTTTTGTTATTCCAACTGTAGTTATACACCAGTTTGGTGCATTGGGTATGATTGGTGGTGATCCTGAAAAAGCCAATGCTACTTATACCGCTTTCATGGCCGATTATGGAACCGCTTTCAGAACTTTTAAACATGGCGCACTACACGGAACTATATTAGGTGTAGGTCTGGTTTTTCCGGTAATTGCCATTAATGGTTTGTACGCTCACAAATCGTGGAAATTGATTTTTATTACAGCTGGATATTGGGTTGTTTCACTGGCCATTATGGGAGGTATCATTTGCGGCTGGAGCGAAAGTGGATTTCATTTTAGTTAATTTGGCTTGTTGGCAAGCAAAATAAAAAAGGTGGTCCCGATAAAATCGGGACCACCTTTTTATGTAGAATTTTTTTATTACTTACTACTTCCCCCCAAATCAATAGCTGTATTATCGCCAATATTCAGATTCCGGCTTACCCCTTTCACCTCTGCATCGCTACCAATAAGCGAATTGTTTAAAACAATTTCAAACAGGTTAGAGTAAGCACCGATTATAGAATCTTTTACAATAGCATTATCAATGCGGGTATGCTCCCCGATTGTTACATTGGGACCAATAACAGAATTTTTTATTTCGCAACCCTCGGCAATTGATACCGGTGGTATAATGATCGTATTCTTATAATTGTGATTATCCGTTACATTACCTCCAAATTTTTTGAGCAAAGTTGCATTAGAAACCAGTAATGTCTCTTTCTTTCCACAATCAAACCAGTTGGTAACTTTAAACGATTTAAAAGTAGCGCCACGCTGCATCATACATTCCAGTGCTTCGGTTAAACTGAATTCCTCATACCCCCTGGTATGCTTTCCCATGATGGTTTCGAGGCATGAAAATAAAAATTCTGTTTCCTTTATTTTATAAACACCAACAAGTGCCATATTGCTTTTTGGAATAGATGGCTTTTCAACCACACGGCTTACAGAACCATCTTCCTCAATTTCGGCAACTCCAAAATCACGGGGATCATCCACTTTTTTTATTCCCAGCATGGATACAGGTGAATCGATGATCTCCTTTACGTGGTAATCTGCAATTGTATCTCCCAAAACGATCATCACCTCATCATCACCCACTATTTCACGGGTAAGGTTGATGGCATGGCCAATACCGAAACGCTCATTTTGCTGTACAAAATGACAGTTAAGATCAGGATATTTCTTTTCTACATAATCCTGGATCTTTTCTCCCAGATAACCTATAATAAAAATGAAATCTTTAATGCCGGCTTCATGCAACTGGTCTACAATGATGCTGAGTATTGTTTTACCGGCAAGCGGTATTAATGCTTTGGGTTGTGTATATGTATGGGGCCTGAGTTTTGTACCTGCGCCTGCTACCGGAATAATTGCCTTCATGCTTAAAACTAATCTGCCATGGGCAGTGCATTTAGTTTACAATGCTTTTTAAAAAACTAACTCGGGGAGCTAAAGTAGTACATTTTGAGTAATCCATGTATTTAATACACTAATGGTTAATAACTAAAGGGCAAAATCCTGCCCGCTGCTTATATTTGCGTTTCTAAAAACAGGTTATGCAAAAAGATACATTGGTTTTTGATCTGATCAATAAGGAGCTTGCCCGCCAGCGTGAAGGTATTGAGTTGATTGCTTCTGAAAATTTTACCAGCCTGCAGGTAATGCAGGCCATGGGCACATCATTAACCAATAAATATGCAGAAGGTTATCCCGGAAAAAGATATTATGGCGGTTGTGAAATTGTGGACCAGGTAGAGCAACTCGCCATTGACCGGCTAAAACAAATCTTTAATTGTACCTATGCAAACGTGCAGCCGCACAGCGGCGCCCAGGCAAACGGCGCTGTTTTTCTTGGGGTAATGAAACCGGGAGAAAAGTTTTTAGGACTTGACCTGAGTATGGGCGGTCACCTTACACATGGCAGCGCTGCCAACTTCAGCGGAAAAACTTACAACGCATTGCATTATGGTGTAACCAAAAATGGTATTGTTGATTATGAACAACTGGAAACAATTGCCCGTTCAGAAAAACCAAAGATGATCATCTGTGGTGCATCGGCTTACAGCCGTGATTGGGATTATAAACGTATCCGTGCCGTAGCCGATGAAATTGGTGCGATTGTGTTTGCTGACATTGCACACCCCGCCGGTTTAATTGCTGCAGGTTTATTAAATGACCCCTTTGATCACTGCCATATTGTTACATCAACTACACATAAAACTTTGCGTGGTCCAAGGGGTGGTATTATTATGCTTCGGCATGATTTTGAAAATCCATGGGGGATAAAAGATCCTAAAGGAAATACAAGGATGATGAGTTCATTGCTCGACCTGGCTGTGTTTCCCGGTACACAAGGCGGACCACTTGAGCATGTGATCGCAGCAAAAGCTGTAGCCTTCGGCGAAATTTTATCAGAAGATTTTAAAGCATACGGCCAACAGGTCATCAGCAATGCACAGGCAATGGCAAAAGCTTTTACAGATAAAGATTATAACCTCATCAGCGGCGGCACCGATAACCATTTAATGCTGATCGATTTGCGGAATAAAAACATTACCGGTAAAAAAGCTCAGGAAACTTTAGACAGGGCACATATCACCTTAAATAAAAATGCGGTGCCATTCGATGATAAAAGCCCGTTTGTAACATCTGGTATAAGAGTTGGAGTGCCTGCTATTACTACCAGAGGCATGAAGGAAGAACATATGCAGACCGTTGTTTATTTTATTGATAAGGTATTGATGAATATTGATGACGAAAATACAATAGCCGATGTAAAAGAAGAGGTGAAATCATTTATGATGCAGTTTCCCTTATATCCCGAATTAGGTTAAAAATAGCCACTTTTCGTTTTATAAATACCAAACAAGGTTTCAATTAGCTTTAACTTTGCTGAAACCCCCATTACTATGAAATATACTATATTTCTGGCAGCATTATTATGTACCTGCTGCAGTTACAATTCCTTTTCACAATCTTTTGCCATTAATACCGATGGCAGCATTGCAAATGCCAGCGCCTTGCTTGATGTTAAAAGTACTGCCAAAGGAGTGCTGGTACCAAGAATGACCAAAACAGAAAAAGAAGCCATTGTTTCGCCGGCCACAGGTCTGTTGGTTTTTCAAAATTCACCTGACAGTATTGGTTTTCATTTTTATAATGGCAGCAACTGGATTTGGTTTGGGGATGCAGCTAATACCGATTCCGCTTCATGGAAAACAACGGGTAACAACAATATCAAATCAACCAATTTTATTGGTACGCTCAATGATACCGCTTTAAGGTTTCGCATCCGCAACATCAGTTCCGGTATCCTTGATTCTGCTTCACAAAATACTTCATTGGGTTACAAAACACTTTATGCAAACAGTACCGGTTATGGCAATACAGCACTGGGCTTCCGTTCACTGGCTTCCAATTCAACAGGAAGCGAAAATGTAGCAATTGGCGATAGTGCATTAAATACCAACCCAACCGGTGTTGGCCTTGTTGCAATCGGATTTAAGGCATTAACCAAAAATAAATCGGGCAGCTTGAATACAGCCGTGGGTTACCAGGCACTCGCCAATGATACCACGGGGTTTGCGAATACTGCCATTGGAGCTTATACTTTATATTTAAATTCAAGAGGATTTGCCAATACTGCTGTAGGCTCTTCTGCATTGAGTTCGGTTACCACAGGCCAGTTTAATACTGCAGTAGGACAAGCGGCTTTATACCAGCATAATAAATTTGGTGGTAATACTGCTGTTGGCTCCAATGCCTTACAAAATGACACAACGGGTTTTAATAATACAGCTATCGGGTTAAGCTCCATGCTATCCAATACCAATGTAAATTATAATCCAGCCCTTGGCACCGAATGTTTTAAGAATCACAACAACAACGACCGTAATACAGCTTTAGGCTCATTGGCCTTATTTAGTGATATCAGCGGCATTGAAAACACAGTAGTTGGCTATGACGCATTAAGAGCAAACACAACTGGCTTTTACAACACCGCAATAGGCGCCAATACAAATGTTACAGCAAATAACTTAACCAATGCAACAGCAATTGGCTACAGGGCAATGGTGGGGCAAAGCAACACATTGATATTAGGAAGTATTGCCGGTATTAATGCAGCTACTGCAGATACTAAAGTTGGTATTGGCACCACAACACCCGCACAAAAACTATCAGTTAATGGTACAATTGAATCTATGTCCGGGGGATATAAATTTCCTGATGCAACCATTCAAACCACTGCGGCAACGGCTATCCCTGCCGGAACTATGCTGATGTATGCCGGTACTGTTGTTCCTGCGGGTTACCTGGCATGTGATGGATCGGCAATAAACCGGGCAACTTATGCAAACCTGTTTACTGCATTGGGTGTTGCATGGGGAAGTGGCGATGGCTCCACAACTTTTAACCTTCCTGATCTGAGAGGCCGTTTTCCAAGAGGAGTCAGTCATGTATCGGGAAATGATCCAGATGCTGCATTACGAACAGCCAGCAACCCCGGTGGTAATACTGGTAATGCAATAGGGTCATTACAGTCAGATACTTTAAAAAGTCATAGTCATGAAATTGGCGCATTAACCGGCCCGGGTGGCACCCATATTGCATTATATACTGTTGGCACCAATGCTACACAATCGGGTTTACGAACAGAAGTGGAAGGGGGAAACGAAAACAGGCCAAAGAATGTTTACGTTTACTATATTATTAAATTTTAAAAAAGAAATTAATTTTAAAAAGAACAATATCTACCGGATATTTCTGCTGATCATATTTAACCTGATTTTCATCAACATTCGTTTCAATTATAAATACCAATATCTTGGTATTGAAAACGCCTCTTTTAATATTTAGTTTTGGTGAAAATAAATTCACCATGAAGTACAGGTTAATACTCTCCGTTATTTTAATAATAATTTTCGGAAATCAATCTTTTTCACAATCCTTCGCAATTAATACCGATGGCAGCACAGCCAATGGCAGCGCCATGCTGGATGTAAAAAGTACATTAAAAGGCATGTTGGTACCCCGTATGAGCAGAACTGAAAGAAATGCCATTGCAACACCGGCAACTGGTTTACTCATATTTCAAAATGCCCCGGACAGCATTGGTTTTTATTACTATAATGGAACGGCATGGACCTGGGTACTTTCCAATTCGAATGCAGACTCGCTTGCATGGAGAACAAGAGGTAATACAGGTACAACCGATGCAAACAACTTTATCGGCACTGTTGATAACATACCTTTTAATATAAAGGTCAACAATCAAAAAGCCGGAAGGATAGACCATATTACCTGGAACAGTTTTTTGGGCTACCAGGCAGGAAATGCAAATACTACCGGAATTCATAATACAGCAATGGGTTACCAGGCGCTCCTTGCTAATCTTTCTGGTACAAACAATACAGCAATAGGAACTCTTGCAGCCAGGTCAAATACAACTGGCGATCAAAACACTGCAACGGGCTATGGCAGTATGTATGATAATACCGTAGGCATATACAATACGGCTTACGGATTTTATGCACTATATCAAAACGTTGCAGGAAGTAATGCCACTGCCATCGGTGTTCAATCAATGCTGTATGCCAATAATACAACAACACCCTTTATCAATAACAATGTAGCACTGGGTTATGAATCGCTTAGGGGCAACGCACCTGCAGCCGGTAACACCGGACTTAACAATACAGCACTTGGTTATCAAGCGCTTTTGAATAATAGTGCCGGCAGTAATAATACAGCCGTAGGATTATATGCCCTTAATCAAAATACAACAGCAGGAAGAAATACAGCTATCGGTAGCAATGCTTTATTTTCACAATCATTCAACAATGGAAACACTGCCTGGAGCAGTGAGAATATTGCCATTGGCGACAGTGCATTGTATGCCAACCAGCCAACAACAACTACAAACGGGTATTACAATACGGCAGTTGGTAACCGCTCTTTACGTACTAATACAATCGGCTGGCAAAACACTGCATTGGGTACCTTATCATTATTCAGCAACACTATCGGGCAATTGAATACCGGCAGCGGTTGGGCAACGCTGTATAAAAACACTGACGGGTATTACAATGCTGCACTTGGGGCAATGGCCATGTATTACAATACTACAGGCGATTATAATGTGGGACTTGGGACTCTTGCTTTACACAACAATGTTACCGGCAACAACAATACCGTAATTGGCCAGGAGGCAGGTTTGGGTGTGATTGGAAATTCCTATTCAAACAACACCATTTTGGGTTACCAGGCAGGATATGGATTAACAACCGGCAGTAATAATGTGTTTTTGGGTTATCGTGCAGGCTATGGTGAAACAACAGGATCAAACAAATTATTTATTGCCAACAGCAGCACCAATCCGCCATTGATCTATGGAGATTTTTCAGCAGCAACTGTGGGTTTAGGAACCATAACCCCCGCCGAAAAACTGGAGATAAACGGGAATTTAAAATTTACCGCAGCATCAACCATTTACAGCAATACAGGAACTGCACTTACCATCCGCCCCGGCGATGGTACGGGCAGTGGCGGAGCTTTGACCATCCGTGGAGGTAATGCAGGTGTTGCCAGTGGGGGTGCAGGAGGAGATTTAAATTTAAATGCTGGAGCTAACTTACCAGCCGGAGGTATAGGTTACAGTGGATTAGGTGTGCCAGGCAAAGTAAATATTAACGGTTCCAGCGGTTATAATTCAGTCGGTGGCGGCATAAATATCACTGCCGGAGCAACTTCCTGCTGGTCATTGGTCAGCGGTTCTCATTCCGATGTAGCCATTCAAGGAGGACAAAATCTTGCTGTAACAGATGCCGGTTCAATTACCGTGCAGGGCGGATACACTATTGGAACGAGTTGCCCTTCTCCGGGTGCTACCGGAGGAAATATCATCATTCAATCGGGCCTTGGCAGCGGAACAGGTACAAATGGTACCATTCAATTAATGAACGGTAATGTTGGTATTGGTATTGCAGCGCCCACACAAAAGCTGCATGTGGCGGGCAATATCTGTTACACTGGCGCCATTGCTGCCTGCTCGGATATCAGATATAAAACCAACATCAATCCAATACAAAACAGCCTTAACAAACTGATGCAATTACAGGGCGTTAGTTATTATTGGAAAACATCGGAATATTACAATATGGATTTCAGCAACAGAAAACAAATTGGTTTTATAGCACAGGACATTGAAAAGATTTTTCCGGAAATGGTATTTACCGATGACAGAGGGTATAAATCTGTTGACTACAGCCGTTTAACTCCGGTATTGGTTGAAACTATTAAAACACAACAAAAACAAATAACAGACATAACGGCCAGGTTACAGGAAATTGAAAAATTGCTGGCTAAATAAATGTAAAACTTTTAATTCCGGTTTCAGATTTTATTCAATCTTTATTTGCGCTTTGTTGTATTTTTTAAATCTGGTTTTAGTATAGGTTTACAACCGGGATATTGATTTGATTTTGTGAATAAATAATTATTTATCAAAGTACTGGTTGGTTACATAAATTTTCATAATTTAACAGTCTCTAATATCTCTCCTTTAAATCCAATACCTGCAAAAAGTTTCTGATCCCTGGTAGGAAAACGGCTGTTTATTATTAAATTTTTTATCAACTTCTTTTATGACTAAACTTTTACGTTTGGTGATTGCCCCATTATTATTTGCTATTGCTTTACATCAAAATGAAAAACGTTTAATTTTATCCATCAATTATAGTGACACATGAAAAAGTTACTTTTTATACTTGCTGCATCATTTGCTGTTAAAAGCAATGCCCAGCAACTGGTAAGGGCAAGTGGTGACGTGCGAATAGTTACCACCGCCGGAACAAAAACAGTAATTAACGGAGGTGGCATCACATTTTTAGGTACCAGCAAATGGATCGCTACCGCTGATTCGATATACCTGATCAAAACCACAGCCACCAATCCCGAAGGATGGCTCGATTCAACGGCAGCAGGTGCTATGGATGTAACCAGTACAGGCAATGTCTTTTTCGGTGGTTCAAACCGCCAGAGTTTTTACGGCCTTACCCGTTTTTACGATCTAACCATTCGCAATTCCATTGGCGACACCCTGCTCTCCTCCTGTGAAGTAAGAAATAACTTAAGACTGGATACAGGTTTTGTTTATACCGAAACGGGTTATGGTAACGACAGTATGCTGGTAAGTAACACGGCAACCAATGCTATTTCATCTACCAGTAGCTATACGAAAAGCTGGGTAAACGGAAGGCTTAGCCGCACCGGAAATGTGATTGGTAACCCTCCTCCGGCGAATTCAAATTTCTATTTATTCCCAATTGGAAAAACAGATAGTTTATATGCACCTATAAAACTTTTTAAAGTAAATGGAACAACTGCTACCTGGACAGCGGAATATACCCCTGCCCTTCCTTTTGACAATACCAATACGCTAAACCCACCGATAGACCATTTAAGCAAACTGGAATATTGGGAAATAAGCAGTGATAACCAGGCCAGCACCAATGATGACGCGAAACTAAGCTTATCGTGGCGTGGTTACAGCGAGGTAAGTGCCTCTGCAACTGTAAGAGACAGTTTGCTGGTTGCCCAATATATTAATAATGGAGGTTTTAGGTGGGAGGTGCCGGGTACACCATCCTGGGTTACCGGCAATACAAGTGGTGCCGACAGCCTTTTTGGCTATGTAACTTCCAATGCAGCAACCAATAATTATAATTTTCCTGAACGAAGATTTACCCTGGGCTCTTTCAGCAAATTCAACGCACTGCCTGTAAAACTGCTTTACTTTACTGCCATTGCCGATGGCAGCAAAGTACGCCTGAACTGGGAAGCTGCCAACGAACAGGAAACCGTTAAATACGATGTAGAAAGATCACTTAACGCAAGCAATTACAGCCGTATATCAACGGTAATGTCGAGGCAACTTGCTCAATCAGCTTATATTGATTTTGATAATTCGCCGGTAAAAGGATGGAATTATTACCGTTTAAAGATCTTTGATAAATTAGGCCATTTTACCTACTCACCTGTAAGGCCGGTTAAGTTTGAAAAAGGATTGGAACAGGTAAGGATCTTCCCGGTACCGGCAGCAACTGTATTGAATATTCAATTACCTACATCTTACGTAAACCAGGCCATGTTACAGGTTTTTGCGGCCGATGGTAAATTCATTGCATCACTGAAACCAGCTGCTAACATGGTTGTTTTAAATGTACAGCCACTGGCAGCCGGAACCTATTTCTTACAAATAATAAAAACCGATGGTGACAAGGAAACCTTCCGTTTTGTAAAACAATAACCACTTATTAATAACATAAAGATGAAAAATACAGCAGTTAAAATAACAGTCACTACCATTGGCATTTTCTTTTGCATGACGGCATATGCCCAACAGGCCGTTACAGCAAAACCTCCACAGGTATCCGGGCCTGTTTTACAAACAACTACCGAAAATAAAACAGTGGTGGCACCCGCAAGCGAATCCAAACCACCGGAAACAGCAGTGAAGCAGAGTTCCTTTAATGGCCCCGTACCGGTTAAAGGAAATGACCCCGCTGAGCCTGCTAAAGCCACCCAACAAAAACCATTACCGGAAACAAACAAACTTTTGCCACCCAATTCAATAAAGAACAAGTGATTTCTTAACTACAAATATCCAACGTACTTATAGAGCTACTCCTGCAAACGGGTAGCTTTTATTTGGTTCATTTTTTTATGCCAAAAATAATTGTGGAGGTTCGGCTTTCGGCAGACAGTGACAAAATCAGCTTTACCCGGTGATTTCTTTTATTTTACCAGCATTTCAATTAAATTCGTTCAAATATTTTAACATGATCCAACGCTTTCAATCCCTCTGGTTATTACTGGCTGCGGCTTGTGCTTTTGCAGGTTTTAAATTATCGTATTATACCGGCACAAAAATTAATGATACAACACTGCATGATCTGAATGCCACGTCAACCATTTTACTAATGGTAATGACGATCGTGGTTGGTGGACTGGCTTTAATCACTATCTTTCTTTATAAACAAAGAACATTGCAGCTCAGGCTTTGTGTATTGGGTATACTGCTGGAAGCGGTGCTCATTTTTTTATACTATCGTGAAACAACAAACTTTACACAGGGTACCTATTCTATAACCGCGTTGTTACACAGCATTATTGTTTTGGCATTTGTACTTGCCGCACGGGGCATTCATAAAGATGAGAAACTAATTAAAACCAGTGACAGGTTACGCTAATAAAATATACTGCTTATGCCCACCATGTATAAAAATTTTATTCTGACCCACCTGCTAATTTGCTGTGTTAGTTTTTTTGCTAATGCACAGGACAGCACTAAAAATAAATTAGTACAAAGAAAGAGTATAAAAATTACCAAAGAAACTGTTGTTACAGATTCTGCAGGGCAAGTTTTGCCTTACAATGTATGGAGTGCTTTAAAAAATACGGGCGGGTATTATATTAAGCCCATCGATCCTGATAATGAAAAAACTTCTTTTATTTTATATAAACTTTCTGAGAAGGAAATACAAAGAAATTTAAATAATATAGATAAAATGCCAAAGCCGGCAGAAAGTAAATTTTTTAAAACCGGAGAATCGTTTTCTAAAATAAAGACTAACGATATGCATGGCAACAAGATCAATACAAAAAACCTCAGGGGAAAAATTATTGCAGTAAATTATTGGTATGCAACCTGTGTGCCCTGTACATCTGAGATACCCGAGCTTAATAAAATTGCGGATACATATAAGAATGATAGTAACGTGGTTTTTATTTCAATAGCTAAGGATGATAAAACTACCATAGAGCAGTTTTTGAAACTTCATCCTTTTAAATATGCGATTATTGATGATGGCAGTTTTATCACAAGTGAAAACAACATCAACAGTTATCCTACCAATGTTGTTGTTGACCAAAACGGCAAAGTATATTTTCACACATCAGGCTTGTCTTCCAACACGCCCAAATGGATCATTAAATCAATTGAAGAATTAAAAGCTTCCGCCTTAGATAAAAAAGAAAATTAACTACTTACAAAAACTTCCCTGTATAACTTTCTTTACATTTCTTTAAGTCAGCAGGCTTACCGGCAAACACCAGATTACCTCCTGCATCGCCGGCTTCGGGGCCAAGGTCAATCACCCAATCTGCTGATTTAATAACATCTGTATTGTGTTCAATCACCAATATGGTATGCCCCTGCTCAATCAGGGCATTAAAAGAAGCCAGTAATTTTTTTATATCATGAAAATGGAGACCAGTTGTAGGTTCATCAAAAATAAATAAAATACTGCCCTGGGTTTTACCCTTGCCTAAAAATGAAGCCAGCTTTACCCTTTGGGCTTCACCACCTGATAAAGTATCAGACGATTGTCCCAGTTTTACATAACCCAACCCAACGTCACTTAAGGGTTGTATCTTTTTAGCAACGTCAGCCGCATTTTTATCTTCCCCGGCCCCCTCCCGACCTCCACCGAAGGGGGAGGAGAAGAAATCAAGCGCTTCATCAACACTCATCTCAAGCACATCATGAATACTTTTGTCTTTATATTTTACTTCCAGCACTTCTTCTTTAAAACGTTTTCCATTGCAAACATCGCAGGTAAGGTGTACATCCGCCAAAAACTGCATTTCGATGGTTTGTTCGCCTTCACCTTTACAAGCATCGCATCTCCCTCCATCTACATTAAATGAAAAATGTTTAGGTTGAAACCCACGCATTTTACTTAAAGGCTGTTTGCTGAACAGGTCCCTTATTTCATCATAAGCTTTTATGTAAGTAACGGGATTGCTTCTGCTTGATTTACCGATCGGGTTTTGATCCACCATTTCAACTTGCGCAATAAAATCAACATCGCCGCTGATGGATTTATGCAATCCGGCTTTTTCAATAAACTCACCTTTTAACTTTTGTAATGCAGGATACAGAATTTGTTTTACCAACGTTGTTTTGCCGCTGCCACTCACACCGGTTACCACACAAAACGCCTGTAAAGGAAATTCAACCGACAGATTTTTTAAATTATTCTGTTTTGCACCTGTAAGTTTCACAGAACGATTCCATTTACGCAACTGCTTGGGCGGCTCTATTTTTAGTTGCCCGGATAAATATTTACCGGTAAGGCTCTCTGCATTATTTATTATTTCATCATAATTTCCCTCAGCCACCACTTCGCCACCCAAATGGCTTGCAAGCGGCCCCATATCAATGATATGATCGGCTTCTCTCATCATCATTTCATCATGCTCCACCACCACAACGGTATTACCAAGGTCTCTTAAATCTTTTAAAACGGTTATCAACCTTTCCGTATCGCGGCTGTGCAAACCAATAGAGGGCTCATCTAAAATGTACAATGAGTTGGTTAAATTACTACCCAGGCTTCGGGTTAACTGAATGCGCTGGCTTTCGCCCCCACTTAATGAGTTTGCCAAACGGTTTAAAGTAAGATAACCAAGCCCTACATCAAGCAGCGTTTTTATGCGGTGATGAATTTCAATCAGGATCCTTTTTGCCACCTGTTGATCATATGCACTCAGTTGTAATTTTTCAAACCATGTAAATAAGTCTTTAACCGGCAATTCGCATAACTGGCCAATATGCTTGCCCGCTACTTTAACATACAATGCTTCGTTACGAAGACGATAACCTTTACAGGCAGTGCACAAAGTACGGCCACGATAGCGACTTAGTAAAACGCGGTATTGCACCTTATATAAATTTTGTTCTACTTCCTTAAAAAAATCATTGATGCCATTTGCATATTCATTGCCTTCCCACAGATCGGCTAATTGTTTTTCGGATAGATCAATGATCGGTTTGTGAACGGGAAAATTAAATTTTTTCGCAGCAGTTATAAACCTGTCTTTCCACAAACCCAGCTTCTCTCCCTTCCATGGTGCTACAGCGCCTTCATACACACTTAAGCTTTTATCAGGAATGATAAGGTCCGGATCAATACCCAGTATTTGCGAAAATCCTTCGCATACAGGGCATGCACCAAACGGATTATTGAAAGAGAATAAATTAGGCACAGGCTCTTCAAAAACAATTCCGTCCGCCTCAAACTTATTAGAGAAATATAACAGCTTATCTTTGTTCACTTCCAGGTACATTTCGCCTTCACCTTCATAAAATGCAGTGTTTACAGAGTCGGCAATGCGATGCAGTTCGTCTTCATCAAAATTTTTGGCAACCAGCCGGTCAATCAAAAGGTAGGCCACCCCCAGAACTACGTTCGTTCCCTTATCAGGGAATCCTAAAGGGGGAGTCTTAGAGTCTGAACTTTTAAAAAGTTTTTTAAGGTCCGGCTCTTTCATTTCTAAAAGATCTTCAATCCTTACTACATCCTTGTTAATGTATAACCTGCTAAAACCTTTCTGCAATAGTATATTCAGTTCCTCCTGTACATTTCTTTTTGCATGCTGTTTAAATTTTACCAGCAATACAACCCTATCTCCTCCCAGTAAGTTTTCAATGGCTTTTACTACATCGGCCACATCATCTTTACTTACTTCTTTACCGCTAACCGGTGATATGGTTTTACCAGCCCGGGCAAAGAGCAAGCGCAGGTAGTCATAAATTTCTGTCATGCTGCCAACGGTACTACGTGGCGTACGGGTAATAACTTTCTGTTCAATGGCAATGGCGGGACATAAGCCTTTTATATAATCCACATCAGGCTTATTCATTCGCTGCATGAACTGGCGGGCATAGGCGCTTAAGCTTTCAGCATAGCGGCGCTGGCCTTCGGCAAACAAGGTATCAATGGTTAAAGATGATTTTCCTGAACCCGAAACACCGGTTACAACGATCAGCTTTTCACGGGGGATGGTTACCGTTACATTTTTTAAATTATGCACCCTGGCACCTTTTATTAAAATTCCATTTTGTTCAGGTACAGCTTTAAAAGCCTCCTTTTTTATACTTAATTTCTTTGTTATCATTGGTTTTGTAAAAATACATGCTTGGCCAGTGGCAGCCATGAAAATGTGAAAATCTTCTTAAAATACAGGAAAATTACTGCAACGTAGAAATACTTAACTTATTTTCATTCAGCAAAAAAACATCAAAAATATTTGGTGAGTTAGAAATTATCATTACTTTCACAGTCCAATATCCAAAAAAAATGAAAAGCCGTTGAGCCTATCTAAAAGACTTCTACGTATTTTTTCACCCTTTTTTGGACCTGTTATAAAATCCTAACAATCTAAAACTGTAGAAGTTTATGAAAATCCTGAACAATCTCACCGACCAGCAGCTTATCCATTTATATATGGAAGGCGATGCAAATGCCCTTGCAACCATTGTAACCCGTTACAAGGACAAAATTTACACCTCTATTTACTTATTGGTAAAAGACAAGTACCTGACCGAAGACATCTTCCAGGACGTTTTTATCCGTATCATCGACACTTTAAAAGGTGGGCGGTATACCGACGAAGGCAAATTTTTACCCTGGGCCATGCGTATTGCACACAATATGTGTGTAGACCATTTTAGAAAAGTTAAGCGTACGCCTACTATTAAAACAAGTGACGACCGCGACATTTTTGAAGTGTTGAACTTTTCTGAACCTGGTGCCGATCAAAAAATAATGAATGGCCAAAGCCAGGATAAAGTAAGGAGAATGGTGGACCTGTTACCCGAAGACCAACGTGAGGTAATTATATTACGCCATTATGCTGATCTGAGCTTTAAAGAAATTGCAGACCTTACAAGTTGCAGTATCAACACAGCCCTGGGACGCATGCGTTATGGTTTAATTAACCTCCGCAAAATGATGACTGAAAAACAAATTGCCTTATAAACTCATTACACACTTCTCTACATGAGAAGGAAAATCTGTAATCCCCCGATTCAAACTAAAAACCTCCACTTTAAATGGGGGTTTTTTTATATCATCTTAGCCTAAGTTTTAAACTTTGGCTAAGGTTTCAGC